>DAOPKR010000044.1:25905-30595 GCA_035391305.1 Draconibacterium sp. | reverse complement strand
TCATTTACTTCGATCTGGTCGGCCAGCGCCCGCAGAAAATTATAGCCGAGAATTTCAGAAATCAGTTTTAAACGATCAAGTTTGACCTGGCCCGATGCAATCATTTTGGCCAGTGAATTCGGATGCATCCCTATTTTGGTTGACAGTTCGGTAATTTTTATTCCCTTTTCCCTTATTTTCAGGTCAATTAAGCGAATAGCTTCTTTTTCCAGGTTTTTCATGATGAGTTTTTTGTTAAAGTCGTCATTGTTTGCTCCAAATGTACTTTATTTTCAGAAGAATACAAGTATTTTTCGCTTGTACTTCATATTTTTTTACTTCCTGCAAGTAGCGGCTACCTAAAATACTACATTTTCTACTTGCCGCTAGTTGCAGCTACCCAAACAACTACCAATTTTACTTGCCGCAAGTTTTGGCTACTCAACGAACCACTATTTTTACTTGCCGCACGTTGCGGCTGCTTAAAATACAACTTGTTTTACTTGCCGCAAGTTGCAGCTACTTAGAAACTAACAATTTAATATTGAAGATCAGAAAGTACAGCGAAACGTAAATTAAAATTTCGAAAGATTATGTGCTTTGAAAATGCAAATTTGCACCAACACTTTATAAAATTTGTAAGAAATGAGATCGATTATAAAATTCAGACTATTCGAGGTTTTCTTTTCTGATTCCAGCCTGTTTAAGAATACATTTTTTCTCAATATCAATCGTGCGAATGGAACTGTAATCAACGATATTATAACAATCCCTCAGCTTTTAAAATTGAATTAATTTCTTTTTTGGAAATTGACGATTGCTCGCTTTTGTCGTAAATAGTTATTAATGTTACGTTTTTGTCTTGTTCTGAAACCAGAACTTCAAAACTTATGATTCTAAATCCGCCGCTCTTTCCTTTATTTTTGGATTTTACAGATAGCCTGTACTTGAAAATTCCATTACCCATGTCTTTTCCCACATTTTCTGAAAATGTTTGGGTGAATAATTTAACTTCGGCTTCTATGGATTGAAATTTCTTTTTATAACGTTTGAATTTAACTTCGAATTGATGGGTGAAGAATACAGAGATATTCATTCAAAAAGTTCGTTAATCGGTTTTACCTTTCCTTGTTTGATTTCACGAATTCCCCTTTTCACCTCATCGTAGGTATTTAATTTTTGAATTTGTAAATCTCCATCTTTAGCCATATCGTTTATAAGACTTAAAAGTATTTTGGCTTTACTTGATTTAGTGTTTACTTTTATTGTTATTGTTTCCATCATATAAAATAGTTATTGTTTCAAAGTTAATTAATTTTTTGATGAATGATAACCTAAAAAAGTAAGTTGAATTAAGCCACAAACACCCGCAATTCCCGCGGTCCGTGCGCCCCAAGCACAAGGGTTTTTTCAATGTCGGCGGTGCGGCTGGGTCCGGTAATCAGGGCAATCTGCGATGGAAAGTTTTCCCTGTATTTTTCACTGATCCCTTCGTAGGCTTTTTCAAGATAATCAACCAACTGATCTTTTTTGGCGATAACAATATGAAGTGGCGGGTAAACAAACATTTGCCGTCCGCCTTTTTGAGCCGAACTTACCATAACCGACCCGGTGTGGGCAATCAGGAACTCACAACCTGTTATTCCAACTTCAATTTCAGTTGTTAATTCTGAAGTTTGCTGAAATTGTATTTCAAAATCATTTAACAGCTTGCTGATTTCATCTTCATTGCAAAAAACAACTTCTTTTTTATACGAAGAGAGAAACTCTTTTAAGCCAGAATACAGTTCTTCTTCAGAAGAAAATAAATGAACAAACCCATTTACCTTTTCCAGATTTTCCCTGAAAGCCTGTTCCAGGGGCAAATCGATGGAATGGTAAATGGGTTGTGTAAAATCCGGTTTTTCGGGTACTGGATGAACGGCTGTTCTCAGTTTTCGCAATATTTCTTCCCTTGCCGGATTCATTTTTATGCTATTGTTCTTTTGTCTTCATTGTTTGCATCAGCTGCTGTTTCCGAAGAATTTTCACCGGTTGCAACTTTTTTTCCGGGTTCAGTAAGACCATTTTCAGGAATTACATGTTTTTTATCCCACGGACGTTTACCAAAAATTTCCTCCAGGTCTTCGCTAAAAATTACCTCGCGTTCAAGAAGAAGATTTGCCAGTTTTGCGTGCCCTTTTTCGTTATTCTTCAACACCTCCAAAGCGCGTGCATACTGGGCATCGATAAGTAATTTCACTTCTTCGTCAATCAATTGGGCAGTTTTTTCGCTGTAAGGTTTTGTAAAGGAATAGTCTGACTGTCCGGTTGAATCATAATAACTGACATTTCCAACTTTCTCGCTCATCCCAAAAATACTGACCATGGCGTAAGCCTGTTTTGTAATTTTCTCCAAATCATTTTGCGCACCCGATGATATTTTCTTGAAAACAAGTTGCTCGGCAGCACGGCCTCCAAGTGCCGAGCACATTTCGTCGAGTAACTGCTCTTTTGTTGTTATTGAACGTTCTTCGGGCAAATACCAGGCAGCGCCCAGCGCTTTTCCGCGCGGAACAATTGTAACCTTTACCAGTGGATGTGCATGTTCGAGCAGCCAGCTAATGGTTGCATGACCGGCTTCATGGTAAGCAATCGTTTTTTTCTCATCCACCGAAATGATTTTATTTTTCTTTTCAAGTCCACCAACAATCCGGTCAACGGCATCCAGGAAATCCTGTTTATCAACCGATTCATGGTTTTTACGGGCAGCAATCAAAGCTGCTTCGTTACATACATTTGCAATATCGGCACCTGAAAAACCGGGAGTTTGTTTGGCCAGAAAATCAACTTTTAATTCCTGGCTTAATTTCAGCGGACGAAGGTGCACATTGAAAATCTCGGCCCTTTCGTTTAAATCGGGCAATTCAACATGTATCTGCCTGTCGAAACGGCCGGCACGCATTAAAGCGCGGTCGAGAATATCGGCACGGTTTGTCGCTGCAAGAATAATAACGCCTGTATTTGTGTCGAAACCATCCATTTCGGTAAGCAACTGGTTGAGCGTATTTTCGCGTTCATCATTACTTCCCATGTTGGGGTTCCTTCCGCGGGCGCGGCCAATTGCGTCAATTTCGTCGATAAAAACGATACATGGGGCTTTTTCCTTTGCCTGTTTAAACAAATCGCGAACACGTGAAGCGCCCACACCCACAAACATTTCAACAAAATCGGAACCCGACATGGAGAAAAACGGAACGTCAGCTTCTCCTGCAACTGCTTTGGCAAGCAATGTTTTCCCGGTTCCGGGAGGGCCTACCAACAATGCGCCTTTTGGTATTTTACCACCCAGTTTCGTAAATTTCTCAGGGTTTTTCAGGAATTCAACAATTTCAACAACCTCCTGTTTTGCTTCGGTAAGCCCGGCAACATCTTTAAACGTTGTAGAAACTTTCTGGTCTTTGTCGAATATTTTTGCCTGCGATTTACCTACACTAAAAATACCTCCGGCACCACCTCCGCCACCACGGCTCATTCGTCTGAAAATCCACCACCACAGCAAGATAATCAGTGCAAACGGACCGATTGTCCAAAGTATTTCACCAGCCCAGTTTCGTTCTTCCTTATATTCAAGCGAAATATTATTTACCTGACCACCCTGGGCTTCTTTTAAATTGTTCTCGAATGTTTCAACCGAGCCAATGTTGAAAGTAAAATGCGGCCCTGTTTCTGCGGGTTTTGCAAAATTTGATTCAAACTCGGTTTTGTACTTTTCGAGCTTGTCTTTTTTAATATAAATAGTGGCCATTTTGTCGTTAACAACCACAATTCGTTCTATGTCGCCATTGGCAAGCATTGTTGAACGCACTTCGTTCCAGGTAGTTTTAACCGGCCCGCGACTTGTGCTGAAATAAAACTGAACAACAATAAAAACGATGGCGATTAAACCATAAATCCAGTATGCATTGAATTTTGGCCCTTTCCCGTCATTTTTCCGGCCCGGATTAAACTGGTTGAAAGGATTATTCTGGTTTTTGTTTTCTTTTTTCTCTTTATTATCTGTCATGATATATTAATTGTCTTCTTTAATTTTTGTTGTTTTAGCGTCGGCCCAAAGTCCTTCCAAATTGTAGAAATCCCTGGCTTCTTTTTGAAAAACATGAACCATAATATCGCCATAATCGAGCAAAATCCATATTGAATTCCGGTAGCCATCCTTGTGCCAGGCATCAACTCCTGTTGTTTCCTTTACTGTTTCTTCAACTGAAAGAGCAATAGAATTTGCCTGAGTTGTTGACGTGCCGTGGCAGATAACAAAATAACCACATTCAGTGTGGTTTATTGTGTTTAAATCAACAATGGTAATCTCCTTTCCTTTAATCCGTTGAATTCCCTCCAAAACTCCGTCAAGTATTTTTTTCGTCTCTACAATTTTTTCCGTCATAAATATTTCGTTCCCTGCAAAGATAATCTTTTTGCCTTAGTCTTATTTTACGTAATTTGCGTTTTTAAAAATCATTTTTATTGATTATCAAATCGTATTTTCAACAAATGCTCTTCTTTTAATACTTTATTTATCTGCTGAATTTAATACAATGACAAATAAAAAAATAATCTTTTTAACCGAGGTCGAATCTACCAACAACTATGCCAACCAACTTGTTTTGTCGAAAGCGGCAGAACATGGTACTGTCGTTTTGGCACAATATCAAAATAAAGGAAAGGGGCAGCA
>DAOPKR010000044.1:0-25805 GCA_035391305.1 Draconibacterium sp. | reverse complement strand
CAGAACATGGTACTGTCGTTTTGGCACAATATCAAAATAAAGGAAAGGGGCAGCAAGGAAACAGCTGGGAAAGTGAACCGGGGAAAAACCTTTTGGCAAGCATTATTTTGTTCCCTGATTTTCTATCAGCTTCAAAGCAATTTTATCTCTCGAAAATTGCCAGCCTTTCCATCGTTGATTTCCTGAAATCAGAAACAAATGGCATAACCATAAAATGGCCAAACGATATTTATATTCAAAATAAAAAAGTTGCAGGTATCTTAATAGAAAATGCAGTAAAAGGGCAAAACCTTTCATCGTCAATAATTGGTATTGGTTTGAATTTAAATCAGGAACGATTTGTTTCCAACGCTCCCAATCCGGTTTCGTTAAAACAAGTTTCAGCAAAGCATTACGAGATTGAAAACGTTTCTGAAACAATTTTTGAAAACATGCGTCACTGGTATCAAATATTGAAAAACGGAGATTTTGATGAAATTGATTTGGCTTATTTCAATCAGCTTTACAGGGCAAATGAGTGGGCAATATTTGCAAAGCAGGGAATACAGTTTGAAGCAAAAATTAACGGGATTGGCGAATTTGGCCAGTTAATTCTTGAAGAGAGAAACGGATCGATTTCAGAATATATGTTCAAAGAGGTAGAGTTTGTGATATAAAAGAGTTCAGGGTTCAGGGTTGCAAGTTTCAGGTTCAGGGTTACGGGTTCCGGGTTCAAAAATCAAGGTTTCAGGTTCAATATTTTTTAGCAATACTCAATCATGGTCAGAATAATAAGTGGCTGTCCTTCCTCCTTCGGGGGAAAGTCGGGATGGGGCTGTATTTTTCTACTGATACGGCAACGCAGCAAGCGTATCCGCCAGTTTATCAATTCCTTCTTCAAGTTTACTGCCTGCCATCATTTTAATCATCATGCTCATTTCGGCATGCAACGTTAAGCGCATTTTGGTTTTAAAACTGTCAACCGGCATCAACTGAATCCAAAATGTGAAAGTAAGCGGAAGGCCACCCGAACTTTCAACTTTGATGGTTTTAAACGGTTCACGGTTTACAATCCTGATTTCTGCCAACCCTAGTCCGGTAATATTAAATTTGCACGAATCCTGGTCTGATGAAAATTCAGTAATTTTTATTTGAGGTATTTTCTCGGTAACCTTTTCTATCAATCCCGAGTTTAAATAGCCCGACAAATTATTAAAATTAGAAAGGTAATTGAAAACTACCTGTTCGTTGTGGTTGATTAGTTTTGTGCTGCTTGTGTATTTTTCCAATGACATTATTTCCTGATAATTTTATTTAATAAAATAAAGTTTAAGCCCTTTTATGAATTTGAAATGTTTCACATTCAAAGTAAACAATTCCAAATCATTAACTATTGCCGTTGATGCGATGAATGCATCCGGAATACCAAGTTTATGACTTAAAGAATATTCAAGCATCAGTTTATAAAACACTTTACTTACCTCTTCATCAATTAGTCTTAAATCCAAACTTTTAATATCTTTTTCGATTTGCTTAAGTTCATTTTTATTTAGGGCACCATAGAAAAGTTCTCCGGCAGTGATTGTGCTAATTGCAATATTCTCCTCGCCAATTTTTTTTAATTCAGTAATAATCTGTTCATTATTCCTGTATAATTCAATAATGATATCGGTATCGCAAAGAATCATTCCCCTCTTTTCCAGGCTGTTTCCCTTAAATTAAGTTCATTTATTTTGCGCTTTTCCCAAAGTCCGGCTGAATTGAAAATAGAATGCCCGGAGTTTTTTTCTCTCTTTTTCTTTTCAATCTCAACAAAATCGAACTGCGATAGCAATTTTTTAAGAAAAACTACTTTCTTTTTATCCGTTACTTTTAGAACCATTTCTTCCATATCATTTGTCTTTTTTCTATTTTCCCCAGTTGGCCGGGTCTTCGCGCCATTTCATCAAAGTTTCTACCTGATCTTTTGTTACTTCACCAATTTCAACAGCAGTGTCGATTAAAATCGGGTATTGGCTGAGCGTTGTTAATTCGATACCTGCTTTTTTAAAATTGTCGATAGCATGCGGGAAGTTGTATGTAAAAATGGCAACCATCCCGATTACATCCGCACCGTAATTTGTAACTGCTTCGGCAGCATTCAAACTACTTATTCCTGTTGAAACCAAATCTTCAATCACAACTACTTTCTGGTCCGGGTTCAAATCGCCTTCAATCAGGTTCTCCAAACCATGACCTTTTGGTTTCGAACGAATATAAATAAAAGGTAGTTCCAACACATCGGCAACCAGCGCACCGATTGCAATTGCTCCGGTTGCTACCCCGGCAATTACTTCTGCTTCGGGGTATTTTTCGCGCACCACATCAACAAACCTGTCACGAATATAAGTGCGGGTTTTGGGATACGACAAAATTTTACGGTTGTCGCAATAAATAGGTGATTTCCATCCTGAAGCCCAGGTAAACGGATTTGCAGGCTGTATTTTTATAGTATTAATTTCAAGTAGTTTTTTTGTTACTTCGATTTGAACGGATTCCATATTTTTGTACAATTTTAATTCGAAAACAAATGTATAAAGTTTTTTTTAATGACAGGGAGATAGTAATTACAGGCAAAAGGAATGCACCAATTCTTAAAGAACACATTAAAATTGAAAATCTGAATTCGGATGATGACGTAAAAAACTGGTTTTTGGATTTTGCTGCCAGGCAGACACATTCAGCAATTTTAATCCACCCCCAACCTGAAGAATTTTGGAATGAATTGTTTTTGCCAGCTTTTACACAAATTCCTGCAGCAGGGGGTGTTGTAATTCGAAATGAAAAAATGCTTTCTATTTTTCGAAATGAAAAATGGGATTTGCCAAAAGGAAAAATTGATTTTGGAGAAACTGCAAAAGAAGCGGCAATCAGGGAAGTTGCCGAAGAATGCGGAATTACTGGCCACCAAATAAAAAAACCCCTGCCACCAACATTTCATATCTACCAATCGCCTTATAAAAAAACATTGGGACAGTGGATTTTAAAAGAAACTTTTTGGTTCGAAATGGAATACTCGGGCAGTGAAAACGGAACTCCTGAAACGAAAGAAAACATTACTGAAATAAGGTGGTTTGCAAAAAACGAACTCGATGAAGTACTTGCAAATACTTATGAGAATTTGAAATCGGTAATATTGCAGTATATAAAATAGGTTCTACTTCAAACTTTCCAAATAACTCAGCCCCATCCGCAATTCACTGTAACTCACTTCATCGCCAAAATGACTTTTAGCTTCATTAAAACCTCTGTTTTTAACCGAATTAAAATAGTCAACAATCTTTTTGAGTTTTTCTTCCTTCACAAAATGTTTGACATCCAACTCTCCCAAACCAACATAATGTGCCAAATGACTTTCGATAGTTGACGCCGCAAATCCCCGTTCCTGAGCAATCTCAGCCACAGTTTTTCCTGATTTAAAAAGATCGAAACTTGCTTTTTTTGTATCGATTTTTGGTTTTTTTTCTTTTCGCGGATTTACTTTCAGCGGAATTTCGCCCTTTTCAATGTTGTTTTCGTCGCAATAATGTTGGATCATTTGCACGATATCGGCGCCGAACTGCTCTATTTTCTTTGCCCCCATTCCATTAATTAAATTAAGTGAATGTGAATCTGTGGGCAAATAATTCACCATTTCAATTAAAGCCTTTTGCGAGAAAACCATGTAAACCGGAATACCCTGTTCTGATGCTTTTTCGTAACGCCACGAACGGAGCAGTGAATACAATTGCGGGTGAGGAAGATTATCGGGATCCAAAACTTCCTTCACTTTTTGCTTTTTTGCAGCAGGCTGGGTACTATCAATTTGAGCTTTTGCCTGTGCATCCAAAAGTTTTTTGACCTCGAAACCTGTTTTACAAACTTCAAAACCGGCTAATTTTGTTTCGGCTTCTTCCAGAAGTCTTGTTGTCGTGTTACTTATTTGTTTTCGCAGAGCTTTGTTATCAACTTCCAAATCGGCTTTTGCCAAACCATCAGTAACAATTGTTTTCAGTTTTTCCTCAAAATATCCGGCAGCCTTTGAAATTCTCTCCTGTAGTTTAGAATTTTGCTCAACATCAGGCTGAACCTCTGTGAGTTGATTAATCTGATTCTGAAATTTTTCGGCTACTTCAACCAATTCTGCAGAAGCTGAAACTTGCATTTTCCTTATTTGCTCTGTTAATATTTCGGGCAAAGCTGGCGCATTTTCAATCATGAGTTTAAGGAGCGAATTAACCAGATATGAAATAAAATTAAATCTGAAAAGTTCAGTGAGCAGCTCATTTTGAAAAGCAAGTCTGGCCGAAATTAACTCCTTTTCTCCGGGTTGATTTTTTTCAACATCCTGAATAAAACCGCTTATTGTTCCATCATTAATAATACTACGATTCGAGATCGGTGTGCTCAAAACCATGCCCTCCAATGTTTTGCACCTGCTGAGCGCAACATAAACCTGTCCGTGTGCAAACGATGCTTCTGCATCAATTATCGCCCGTTCGAAAGTTAATCCCTGGCTTTTGTGAATTGTAATCGCCCAGGCAAGTTTTAAAGGAATCTGGCTGAATGAGCCTTCAGTTTCCTCCTTTATTTCTGAAGTTTTTTCATCGATTGAATATTTAACATTCTCCCAAAGCAACGGTGAAACAGCAATTTCGTCAACCTCATCATCAGGACAGCGCACAAAAACAGTATCATCGTCAATATCAGTAATCATCCCTATTTTTCCGTTGTAAAATAGTTTTTCAGGAGAGGGATCGTTCTTTACAAACATTACCTGCGCGCCAATTTTAAGTTTCAATTCGAAATCAGTTGGGTGTGAATATTCAGGAAATTTACCTTCAATTCGTGCAGTAAAAATTTGTGCTTTTGATTGAATTGACCTCAGTTTTGCTTCATTTATTCTGTCGGCCTGAACATTGTGGGTACAAAGTGTGATATATCCGTCAATATCATTTGGTTTGAAATCGGGTAAATATCTTTGGTTTAATACATTTACAGCTTCCTGATCGAGTTTGTTATCGCGCACTTTGTTGAGAATGGCTATAAATTTATCATCCTGCTGCCTGAAAACATGCCGTAATTCGATGCTAACAAACTTTGTTTCCTTCAAAACCTTACTGCTGAAAAAATAGATGGTTTCGTATTCACGCCTTAACAAATTCCACTCCTCATTTTTTATTACGGGCGCCAATTGCTGCAAATCGCCAATCATTAAAACCTGTGCTCCGCCAAAGGGTTTTCGTCCGTTCTTAAACCGCCGCATCACTCGGTCGATAGCATCCAGAATATCAGCACGAACCATGCTTATTTCGTCAATTACCAGCAAATCGAGACTGCGGATGATATTGATTTTTTCCTTGTTGAAACGCATTTGCCTTACCTGCTCGTTCTCGATGCCGATTTGTGGCGCAAATGAGAGCTGAAAAAACGAATGAATTGTTACTCCGCCAGCATTAATTGCTGCAACACCGGTTGGTGCAACAACAATCATCCGTTTGGGTGAGCGTTCTTTTAAACTTTTCAGAAAAGTAGTTTTGCCGGTTCCGGCTTTTCCAGTTAAAAATATATTTTGCCCCGTGTATTGAACAAAGTTGAAAGCAAGTTCGAGTTGTGCGTTGGTTTGCATATTGTTTTGTCTTTGCAAATATGAATTTGAATAAAAATATTGCTTTCCCTTGATTTAATCCCACACAAAACGCCAGGTTCCATCAGGTTTCTTTTTCCAAACTGTATGAAAAATACCTGTATCCGCAACCGTCGTTCCCGCAGAATCGATATAAGAAAAAATATAGTGCCCGTAGGTGTAACCTAAATCACCCGAGGCAGCAACATCAACAAAATCAGGCGACCACGAAAGTCCTTTTGAATTTTGATTCTTATAATGTTCATCGATATTTTTTAAACCTTCAATAATTTTGTTGTTCCGCATCAGCACTGCATCTTCAGCGGCAAAAGTCGTAAAAGCTTTATGAATACCCTCTTCTCCAGCCATTTTGGAAAAATTTTGCTCCGTTTCGCGAATTTCTTTTTTCCACTGCTCCAACTGAGTTTTGTTGGGTTTTGTATCACATGAAATCAGAACAAGAAAAATGGAAGCTAAAATAAAGGTCAGTTTATTCATCTTTTGTGTTTTGTTAATTCTCGAATGTAATAACCACATTCCCGGTTTTTTGCCCAGATTCTACATATTTGTAAGCCTCAACTATCTGATCCAATTTGTATTTCCTATCGATAACCGGTTTGAATTTTCCTGCTTCGGCCAAATCTTTTAAAAAAACAACGTCATCTTTTTTAATTGCTGGCAGCGGAAACAATACTTTTTTTCTGCTTAATATCGGAGTTGTCAATGCATAAAAAATGTTTGCTCCGTTTTTTCCAAGTTCGGTTGAAATATATAACCCGTTTTCTTTAAGTATCGGCTTGCATTTCGAAAACGAACTTTTCCCGACAGCATCAAAAATAAAGTCGAATTTCTTATCAGTTTTTGTAAAATCTTCCTTTAAATAATCAAAAACAAAGTCAGCTCCCAGCGATTTTAGCAGTTCCAAATTTTTTGTGTTTCCAACGGCAGTAACATTCGCCCCAATATGTTTGACAAGCTGCAGCGCCGCAGAACCAATTGCTCCAGTTGCCCCGTTAATCAGCACATTTTGGCCAGGTTTTACTTTTGCAGCCCGAATATCACTCAGGGCATAATGTCCGCCTTCGGTTAACGGCGCTGCTTCAATGAAATCAAAATTCGCGGGTAAAATTGTCATTGCATCATTTTCAGCAATTGTCATGTATTCAGCATGAGCGCCAAACTTAATATCATTGTAGCCAAATACTTTGTCGCCAATTTTATATGCCGAAACGCTTTTACCAACCTTTTCAATTACTCCGGAAAATTCGTTTCCCAAAGTTTTGTATTTCGGCACAAATAATCCGCTGAAAAACCTAGAAATAAAGTACTGTGCACTTCGAAACCCTGAATCGGTGCGGTTAACAGTTGAAGCCATTACTTTAATCAGAACTTCATTATCCTTTGGTTCCGGTTTGTCAATTTCCATTATTCTGACCACTTCCGGCGGGCCATATTTTGTATAAACTGCTGCTTTCATACTCTATTAATTTGTTTTCAGTAATTGCATAATTTCATCAAGTTTTGGCGATAAAATAATTTCGGTGCGGCGGTTGCTGGCTCTGCCTTCGGGAGTTTCGTTGGTTGCCCGGGGCCAAAATTCACCTTTACCTGACGCAGTTAATCGGGTTGGTACAATTTTATATTCATCTGTTAAAATCCGTACAATTGAAGTGGCACGTGCAACGCTTAAATCCCAGTTGTCGCGGTAAACAGCGGTTTTAATCGGTACATTGTCAGTGTGACCTTCAATCAGAATATCGATATCCGGGTTTTTGTCAAGAACGCCTGCCAACAATTTTATTGCCTCTTTTCCTTTTGCTTCAACTGCGGCGCTACCTGATTTAAACAATAATTTATCCGACATTGAAACATACACTTTCCCGTTTTTAATTTCTACTGACAATTCATCAGATTTAAATCCGAGCAAAGCATCACGCAAAACGTTATTCAGGCGGTTTGTAATCGAATCCTGACGCGCAATAACTTGTCGGAGCTCGTTCAGCGTTTTTTCCCTTTCAGCCAGAATCCTCTCCTTTTCCTTTAATTCTTCCGATTTTTGTTTCAAAGCAAGGTTAAACTGTTCCGACTCTGAAAGTTTTTCACCCGAAAGTTCATTGTATTTCTTTTCAATTTCTGTTATCGATTTGTTCAAATCCGAAATATTTCCTTTCAAACCTTCGATATTTTCTTTGAGTGAGACAATCTCGCCATCTCTTAATTCAAGCGTTTTGCAAAGCTCGTCGCGTTCCGCAACCACTGCTTTTACCCGTTTCGAAAGTATCGGGTTTTTATCAGGAGCTGGTTGTCCGCACTGGTAAATTGGTTTACACGAACCCAAAAGCAGTATTAAAATGCCAATTAGTAAGATTGAATTTCTTGTTTTCATTGTTTGCTTATTTTAATATTAAAAATTATTATTCTCATTATGGGTTCAAACCAAACACCTTCTCACCTCCAATCCAGGTACTCTCCACTTTTGCGTTCAGCACTTGTTGCGGGGTTGCGGTCATTAAATCGGTATCGAGTATAACAAAATCAGCAAGTTTCCCGGGTTCAAGACTGCCTTTTCCGTTTTCTTCGAAAGCTGCTTTTGCTGCCCAGATTGTCATCGAACGCAAGGTTTGTTCCGGCGACAAGCCTTCTTCCACTTGCCAGCCACCTTCGGGAGAAGCACTGTGGTCGGTTCGGAAAACGGATGCATAAAAAGTGTAAAGCGGCTCAATGTTTTCTACCGGAAAATCTGTTCCGTTTGGCAACCAGCCATTTTGAGCGAGCAAGGTTTGGTATGCATAGGCTCCTTTTATCCGCTCTTCTCCCAAACGGGTTTCGGCCCATGTCATATCCGACGTACAATGTGTTGCCTGAATGGATGGAACAATTGAAAACTCGGCGAACTTTGAAAAATCATTCTGGTTAATAACTTGCGCATGTTCAATCCTCCATCGCCGGTCGTTTTTACCTTTCAGAAATTTGGCGTAAGTATTTAGCACCAGCCGGTTGGCACTGTCGCCAATAGCGTGGGTGGCAACAATAAAGTTATTATCAAGTGCAAGTTCACAGATTTTATCGTAATATTCCTGTGTTTCAATTTGCAGACCGTAGTTTCCGGGATCATCGGAATAATCTTCCAAAAGCAGTGCACCACGCGAACCAAGTGCGCCATCAGCATAAATTTTTATTGTATTTACAGTTAGCTTGTTCGATTTTTGGGGACCATTTTTCACAAAAGTTTCGAAATTCTCATTTGTTGGATTTAACATGGCGTTGATTCTCATCTTCAGTTCGCCATTGTTTTGCATTTCCTCCATCAACAGGATTGTATTTTTGTCGAGCCCGCAATCAGTAACCGATGTAAGGCCTGCTGCAAAACAATTGGCCTGCGCTGCAATCAATCCCTTTTTTTGTTGTTCTGCTGATCCTTCAGGAATAAAACTTCCGATTAAACCCATTGCATTATCAATTAAAATTCCGCTGGGCTGGCCTTTTTTTAAAACAACTTCCCCACCCTGCACTTTCGAGCTGGCAGTAATTCCGGCTATTTCAAGCGCTTTCGAATTGCACCAGCCTGCATGCCCGTCAACACGAACCAAATAAACCGGTGTTTCGGGAAATAATTCGTCGAGTTTTGTTTTGTCGGGAAATTCTTTCAATTCCCAATCATTCTGGTCCCAGCTTCTTCCTAAAATCCAATCGCCACCAAAGTTTTTATGATGTTTTTGCAGGATTTCATAAATCTCATCCTTGCTTTTTGTATCGCGCAGATCAGCATATTGCATCAGGTTATTTCCATAACCATTGAAATGACAATGCGCATCATTAAAGCCCGGATAAATAAATTTGCCCGATGCATCAACAATATTTTCAGAACTGAATTTTTTCATAATTTCATTGTTTCCGCCTGTTTCACGTATTTTTCCATCAATAATTGCCAGGCATTCAACAATTGAAAAATCTGCATCAATTGTATAAATTTTTGCATTTGTAATTATCAAATCTGCATTTTCCTTTTGTGTGCACGAAATCATATAACTTGAAATAATGGTTAATAAAATGAAAATTGATTTACTCTTCATCGGGAATAATCTTGATTGTTAATACATTCAAAAATACATTAATTCGGTAAAAGCAGAGTTGCTATAATGGTTTTAAAATTTTACCGCTTATTCAAACTACCTTAGTGACATAAATCAACTTTGGAATTAATGTTTTCATGATTTGTCAAAATAAAGGTTAAAAAGGTGCGTTTTTAAAAACAACTTTTCTTTAAATTTTTACCTTTGCTACCTGTTTTTTAGGAAAATAACAAAAAAATATGTTTACAGTCGGCATTTTTACTACACATATCCCATACATTGCGTTTGTGGTATTTTATGCCTTCTTTTTCCTTTTTGGCGTTAATACAACTCCGGTTGAAGAAGAAGTATTCACCGGCAACACTAAATTCAATATTGAACTGCAAAGCAGTTATTCGTTTGCCGATGTAAATGCCGCTTCCAATTTTCATTTCCAGACAGATTTTGATTTTTCCGAATTCAGTAACTTCGAAAAAAGTTTATTTAAGCGCAAAATAAATCACCAATGTGAGCCTAAAACAGTTCACTGGCAATACTTTTTACGCAATTCACTTTCAAACAGGCCACCCCCGGTTTTTTCCTGATTTCATCTTTTTTGGGCTGAACTGGTTTTATATCCTGAGCTTGGATTTAAAACCGGATGATTTTATTCTCAGCTTTTCAAATTTTCCTGTTTTTTATTCATTTGTAAAATCGATTTTATGATAGGCCTTATTGGTATTAGTTATAAAACTTCGTCTCTTGATGCTAGAGAAAGATTTTCGTTACCGAAAGAAGAAATAATCCCTTTTTCAGAGCTTTTACAAGCCGAAACCGGTATTTCCGATATTGTTGTTCTATCAACATGTAACCGTACTGAAATATACTTTTCTCAAAATAAGTATGAATTTCTCCATGCATCAAAATTGGTATATAAAACCCTGAAACAGTTTAAAGGAGTTGAACACAAATCGTGGCAATGGTTTTACAGCAAATCAAACGATGAGGCAGTTACTCACCTTTTTGAAGTTGCTTCGGGCATCGATTCAATGATTATTGGAGAAGACCAGATTATCGGGCAAATTAAAGATGCCTATGTTTTTTGCACCGATGCCGGATTGACGGATGCTGTTCTAATGCGCTTGTTTCAAAAATCGTTTGAAGCCAGTAAAAGGGTTCGCACCGAAACAAAAATAAAAATGGGAACAACTTCGGTTAGCAGCGCTGCCGTGCAAAAATGTGCCGGTTTATTCCCCGATTTGTTTGGGAAAAAAGTATTGCTGATTGGAGCCGGTGAAACAGGAAGTCTTGTTTTACAAAGCCTTAGTAAAAACGGAGTTCAAAAATTAACAGTAACCAACCGAACACTTGAAAAATCTTTAAAACTTGCAGCAAGGCACAATTGCGTTCCGCTGCCATTCGACCAGGTTGCTGTACACCTTTATTTATATGATATTGTAATTGTGGCAACCGGTTCAACTGTCCCGCTTATTACACGTGAAATGGCTGAATTGTCAGTAAAAAACAGAAACGGAAATAACCAGGTTTTTGTTGATATTTCAGTACCCCGAAATATTGAACAAGAGGTGGAATCGCTTGAAGCAATTACTCTTTTTACCATCGATGACTTACAATCGGTGGTTAACACAAACATGGAAAAAAGAAAAGAAAGCGTTTCAACTGCTAACGAAATTATAAAAGAAATTGTTGATGATTTTTGTGAATGGCTTGCCAGCCGCTCGTTGCGCCCTGCTATAAAAACCATTACAAATAACATGTCGAAAATTACAAAAGGCGAACTTTCAGAATACAATAAAGTTAATTCAGAAGAAATTCAGAAAGCCATTGACGAATTTTCACAACACCTCACCCAAAAATATACACGTTTGTTTATCAAGAATTTAAAAGAAATTACTGCCAACGGAAGAAACGCGGGTTCGTTGGAAATAGTGAACGGGCTGTTTAGTATGGAAGAAAAATAACAGGCAACATTTAAATGAAAAATATAATAAAAATTGGGACACGTGGCAGCCAACTTGCACTTTATCAGGCCAACCTGACAAAAAAATTACTGCTCGAAAAGTTTCCTGAAGCAAATGTTGAGATCGTAATTATTAAAACGAAAGGAGATAAAATTCTTGATGTTGCCCTCTCAAAAATTGGCGACAAAGGACTTTTTACCAAAGAATTGGAAACCGCTTTGCTTGAAAACGAAATTGATATGGCAGTTCACAGCCTGAAAGATTTACCCACAACTTTACCCGAGGGTTTGAAACTTGGCGCTGTTTTGGAACGCGGGGAATTTCGCGATGCACTGGTGAGCAGCGACGGCCGGAAACTATCGGAACTTACAGAAAATGACGTGATTGCCACTTCAAGTCTCCGCCGACAGGCTGGGTTGTTGCGCCAAAACAAGAACTTTAAAATTGCAGATATCCGCGGAAATGTGGAAACCCGGCTCCGGAAAATGGAAGAAGGATACTGCAATGCGATGATAATGGCAGCCGCCGGTTTGCAACGCTTAAATCTTGAAAAATACATTACAGAAATTATTGAACCGGAAGTTATTATCCCGGCAACAAGCCAGGGTATTATTGCCATCGAATCAAGAAAAAACGACGACAGGATTGATTCATTCCTAAAAGAAATAAATCATTCGCAAACATGGAATTCCAGTGAAACAGAACGTGGCTTTCTTCGCAAAATTGAAGGAGGATGCCAGGTTCCGGTGGGTTGCTTTACAAAAATTGAAGGCGAAAAAATCATAATTACCGGATTTGTTGCCGCAATTGATGGATCAGAATACCTTTCTGATACCGAAACCAGTTTAATAGAAAACGGAAAATCAGCAGGTGAAAGACTGGCTGAAAAGTTAATTGCAAAAGGCGCCAACCGCATTCTTGCCGAAATCAGAAAATAAAATTCATGAGCCGTTTATTACAGGATAAAGTTTTTATTTCAACCCGGCCTGATGGACAAGCGGACGAACTGGCACAACTCTTTACAAATGCAGGAGCAACTGTAATTGAAATGCCGCTTGTAAAGATCCAACCTGCCCATTTAAGTGAAATTGAAAAAAAATACTTCGAACAATTGCACCATTTTCAATGGTTGATTTTTACAAGTACAAACGGAGTTCGCTATTTCTTTGAAAATCTTCAGAAAATTCAGGGCAATCAAAATTTGCCAAAGTCACTGCAACTTGCCGTCATCGGAGATAAAACCGGGCAGGTATTAAATAGCTTCGGTTACAAAGCTACATTTGCAAATCCCGGTTCAACCGGCGAAGATTTTGCTGAATATTTTATTCAAAAAATTCAAACTGAAAACACAAAACCTAATATTTTGCTGGCCTTTGGAAATATTGCCCGAAATGTAATTCAGAACCGGTTAAATGAATCTGCAAATTGTACCCGGCTGAATTTATACGAAACAAAATCGCCGGAAACTATTGATAATAAAGCGATACAGCTCATTTTATCCGATCAGTATGAAATGCTTTTATTTACAAGTCCTTCCGGGATCCGGAATCTGCTGAAACTAGCCAAAGAAATTCAACCTGAAAAATTACGGATTGCCTGTATTGGTGAAACAACCGCTAATGCAGCAATTGAAAATAATATCTCACCCGTTGTTGTTGCCAAAAACAGTACAGTTGGGGGTTTATTCGAATCAGTATTAAACTATTACAAAAACATAAAACAACAAAAATTACAGCTATGAGTTATCCTGTTACAAGACTTCGCCGCCTGCGCCAGTCGCCGGTTACAAGAAATATGATACGCGAAACTTTACTTACACGCAACGACCTGATAATGCCGCTTTTTGTGTGTCCCGGAACCAATGTTGAAAACAAAATATCCTCGATGCCGGGGAATTCACAACTTTCGGTTGACCTGCTTGTGAAAAAAGGAAAAGAGCTGTTTGACAAAGGTGTTCAGTCGGTTCTGATTTTTGGGATTCCCGAATCAAAAGACGAACACGGACTTGTTGCCTGTACCCACAACGGAATTGTTCAGCAGGCGGCAAGGGCATTAAAAAAGGAAGTTCCTGAATTGTACCTGGTTGCCGATGTTTGCAACTGCGAATACACAACTCACGGTCATTGCGGAACAATTGTGGATGGCGATGTTCACAACGATCTCACACTTGAAACCCTTGCAAAACAGTCGGTTTCACTTGCAGAATCGGGTGTTGATATGATTGCGCCCAGCGATATGATGGACGGGCGTGTTGGCGCAATCCGCAGTGCGCTCGACAAAAACGGTTTTTACAATATGCCGATTATGGCTTATTCAGCAAAATATGCTTCAGCTTTTTACGGTCCGTTTCGCGAAGCTGCCGAAAGTGCACCAAAATTTGGCGACCGCAAAACCTACCAAATGGACCCCGCAAACAGCGATGAAGCGTTGCGTGAAGTAGCACTTGATATTGAGGAAGGCGCCGATATTGTAATGGTAAAACCGGCACTGAATTACATGGATATTATTTACCGTGTAAAATCAACTTTCAATTTGCCGGTGGCTGCCTACAATGTTAGTGGAGAGTTTGCAATGGTAAAAGCCGCGGCAGCAAAAGGCTGGATCGACGAAAAAAGGATTGTAAATGAGTTGCTGACCGGGCTGAAACGTGCAGGCGCCGATATCATTATTTCTTATCACACCCAGGAAATTATTCAGGATTTATAAAAAAGATTGGAAGAATTGAGACTGAGGAGATTGAATAGAGATTGATTGAATTTAAGATTGATGGTTTCTTTGAAACTTTCAGCATCACAATATTTTAAAATAAATGAATTACAACAAAAGCATAAAAGCATTTACCGAGGCGCAAAAACACATTCCTGGCGGAGTGAATTCTCCTGTCCGCTCCTTTCGAAGCGTGGGCGGAAATCCATTGTTTATTGCTAAAGCCAGCGGTTCAAAAGTTACCGATATTGACGGAAATGAATTTATTGATTATGTAGGTTCGTGGGGCCCGATGATTTTGGGACACGCCCACCCGGCAGTGGTAGAAGCCATTCAAAAAACTGCAGCTTTGGGAGCCAGTTTTGGCGCTCCTACTTTGCTTGAAACCGAAATGGCCGAACTCATCAAAAACCTTGTTCCTTCAATCGATAAAGTTAGGATGGTAAACTCCGGAACCGAAGCTACAATGAGCGCTTTACGTTTGGCGCGTGGTTACACCAGCCGCGATTTGGTGATTAAATTTGAAGGTTGTTACCATGGCCACAACGATAGCTTTTTAATTGCAGCCGGATCGGGTGCGCTAACTTATGGAATACCTGACACACCGGGCGTTACAAAAGGTACTGCCCGTGATACTTTAACCGCTAAATTCAATGATTTAGCTTCAGTTGAACAACTTTTCGAAAAACATAAAAACGAAATTGCCGCCGTAATTCTCGAACCTGTTACAGGAAATATGGGCGTTATTATTCCCGAAAAAGAGTTTTTGGAAGGGGTTCGTAAACTTTGTGACGATAACAAAACCGTTTTGATTTTTGATGAAGTAATGACAGGTTTCAGGCTTGCATTGGGAGGAGCGCAGGAAATTCTTGGAATTACTCCCGATTTAACCACATTTGGAAAAATAATTGGTGGCGGTTTACCTGTTGGCGCTTACGGCGGAAAACTTGAAATTATGGATATGCTTGCTCCAAAAGGACCGGTTTACCAGGCCGGAACATTATCAGGAAATCCGCTGGCAATGGCTGCCGGGTTAACAACGCTCCGTTTGTTAAAAAACACTGAAAACTTCTACCAAAACCTCGAAGAAAAATCAGCTTTGCTGGAAAATGGCCTGAAAAATAACCTGAAAGAACTTGGTTTTAAAGGTGTAATTAACAGGGTTGGTTCAATGTTTACCTTGTTTTTTACTGAAGAAGAAAATGTAAAATCGTTTACCGACGTTATGAAAAGCGATACAAAATTATTTACAAATTACTTCAAACTTTCTCTCGACAGCGGAATTTATCTGGCGCCATCGCAATATGAGGCTGGTTTTGTTTCGGGTGCGCATTCAAACGATGATATTGAAAAAACAGTAAAAGCCAGTTACATGGCATTAAAACAATTGAAAAAATAATTCATCCTGAACGATTTTCGGAAAAACAAAAATATGACAGAACCAATTTTACTGCAAACATTAAGAGGAAAGCCAACTTCCAGGCCACCTTTTTGGTTTATGCGACAAGCAGGTCGCGTTTTGCCTTCATATCTAAAAATAAAAGAAGATTACACCTTCTGGCAGATGATGCAAAACCCAAAAGTTGCTGCTGAAGTTACGCTTTTGCCAGTTTACGATTTGGGAGTTGATGCCGCCATTTTGTTCAGCGATATCCTTGTAATTCCTTATGCGCTGGGAATGGGACTTGATTTTACCGATGCCGGGCCGGTCTTTGAAAAACCACTTTTTGAACGCAGCAATCCGCTGGCAGGGCTAAATCCCGACCCATCGAAACTCAACTACATTTATAATGTTGTTGACGAAATCATAAAAACGCGACCTGAAAATACGCCTCTAATCGGTTTTTGCGGCGCTCCACTCACTGTGCTTTTATTTATGTTACAAGGTTTGGGACGAAAAGGTGATTTCCCCGACGCCATCAAATTCATTTATCAGAATAAAAAAATTACACAAAAACTGATTGACGAACTTACCGATTTATCGATTGTTTATGCCGAAGAACAAATCAATCACGGGGTTGAAGTTTTTCAATTGTTCGATACACATGCAGGTTTGGTTCCTTTCGATTTGTACGAAGAACTTTTTATGCCTTCGGTGAAAAAAATAGCTGCGGCAGTACGTGCGAAAGGTGTTCCGTTTATTTTCTTTCCAAAAGGACTGGCGACTGGAATAAAAAATATCACGCCTGAAGATTGTGATTTTTTGAGTATCGACTGGCAAACTTCACTTCAAACCGCACGAGAACTGGTTCATCCTGAAATTGGCCTCCAGGGAAATGTTGATCCGCGACTTTTATTTGCGCCCCAGGATGAAATCGAAACAACTTTGAAACAACTCATCGGTTTTGGCAGTAAAAACCAAAACTGGATTTTCAATCTCGGCCACGGTTTTATTCCCGGATTGCCATATGAAAATGCAAAATTTCTTGCCGACTGGGTGAAAACCACCGACTGGAAACGGAACATTTAATTCATTTAAACAGAAAACAGAATGATTGCCAACGATTTATTACAGAAATATAACAACCCGGTTCCGCGCTACACAAGTTATCCGCCTGCCAATTTTTTTACTGAAGAATTCACCCAGGCCGAATTCTGGAATGCTTTAACTGAATCAAATCAACATTCTCCACAAAATATTTCGTTCTATTTTCACATTCCTTTTTGCCTGCGAATGTGTTATTTCTGTGGCTGCAATTCATACGGAATCAAAAACGACCACGTTATTCACGATTATATTCAGGCTTTAAAAACCGAAATTAAAACGATGGTTGGCCATTTGGACACAAACCGCCCGATTTCGCAAATCCATTATGGAGGCGGAACGCCAAACGCAATTCCTGTTGAATATTTGCAGGAAATCAACGAGATTCTTTTTTCTGCATTTCCAACCATCGAAAAACCAGAAATTGCCATTGAATGCAACCCGGCTTACCTCACTTTTGAACAAATGGACGGGCTGAAAAAAGCCGGTTTTAAACGGTTCAGCCTGGGAATTCAGGATTTCGATACTGAAGTTCTTAAAGCCGTAAACCGCGAAGAACCTGGAATGCCTGTAAATGAAATAATGGCTTATTTAAAAAATGGCGATCCGGAAGTGGCTGTTAATCTTGATTTCATTTACGGTCTGCCAAAACAGAATGCAAAAAGTTTTGTGAAAGCTATTGAAAAAGCCATCGAATTGCGGCCCGACCGGATGGTTACATTTTCGTATGCACATGTTCCGTGGGTAAGTAAAATTCAAAAAAAGCTTGAAAAACACGGACTTCCTGAAAGCGATGAAAAAATGAAAATGTTTGAAAACGCTTTCGACCTGCTTATGAAAAGCGGTTACCACGCCATCGGCTTCGACCATTTTGCACTCGAAAACGATGAACTCACGCAAGCTTACCGCAACAGGGAACTTCACCGGAATTTTCAGGGCTACTGCACCCGCCGCACAACCGGACAGGTTTATGCGCTGGGAGTTACAGCAATCAGCCAGTTAAACACAGTTTACGCGCAAAACACAAAATCAATTGACGAATACATTCAATTGGCCGGAAATGGTGAAATACCAACAATAAAAGGTTACAAATTAAATGACGACCAGATAATTATCCGGGATGTTATTACTGAATTAATGTGCAACGAACAGGTGGTTTGGGACGAAATCGGGAGTCGTTTTGGAAAGTCGGGTCAGGAAATCAAAAACACGGTAAAATACGATTTGCCTAAACTAAAGGAATTTGAAGCTGACGGAATTATCCAGGTCTCAGAAGAAAAAATTACAGTTTCAGAAGAAGGCTTGATTTTTATCAGAAATGTTGCGGCATCATTCGACCCGCTTTTAACTTCAACCACAAAAACTTTTTCAAAATCAGTTTAAAATGAATTCACCCATTGAAAAAGAAATAGTAATAATAGGGGCCGGATTAACCGGGTTGACACTTGCGTTCTACCTAAAAAAACAGGGAAAAGAAGTATTGATAATCGAAAAATCAGCAAAAACAGGTGGCGTTATTCAAACCGTTAAGGATGACGAATTTGTTTATGAAACCGGTCCAAATACGGGTGTAATCGGAAATCCGGAAGTGGCTGAATTGTTTGAAGACCTGGAAGGATTGTGTAAGCTGGAAACCGCTGACCCCAGCGCAAAACGACGCCTGATCTGGAAAAACGGAAAATGGCGGGCTTTGCCTTCAGGATTCTGGTCGGCAGTATTTACGCCACTTTTTTCATTGAAAGACAAATTCAGAGTTTTAGGCGAACCGTTTCGGAAAAAAGGTACAAACCCTGAAGAAAACCTGGCTGATCTGGTTAAACGCCGCCTGGGAAAAAGTTTTCTGAATTATGCCATCGACCCGTTTATTTCAGGAATTTATGCGGGCGACCCAAAATACCTGATCCCAAAATATGCACTTCCAAAACTGTATGCTTTGGAACAAAACTACGGCAGTTTTATAAAGGGATCGATGAAAAAAGCGAAGGAGAACAAAAAAAATCCGCGCCTGCAAAAAGCCACAAAAGAAGTTTTTTCGGCGAAAGGCGGATTAAGTAAGTTAATTGCTGCGCTCACCGGAAAAACCGGCTATGAAAATATTTTGCTGAAAGCTAAAAACACAACGGTTTTACCTGTGGAAAATGGCTTTGAAATTCAGACTGAAATTAATGGAGAACCCATTCAGATAAAGGCAAAAAAAGTTGTAACAACTTCGGGAGCCA
Organism: Draconibacterium sp.; assembly: GCA_035391305.1. GTDB lineage: Bacteria > Bacteroidota > Bacteroidia > Bacteroidales > Prolixibacteraceae > Draconibacterium. The sequence goes on along the minus strand of DAOPKR010000044.1, from coordinate 6,738 downwards.
ACGAATTGATGAACCTGCTGCCCTTTCTTACTGAAAAGGAAAAAACACCTTTTGAAGAGCTGAAATATGCTTCGGTGGTGCAGGCAATTGTTGGCTACAGAAAATGGAAAGGCAGAAATTTAAAGGCTTTTGGCGGTTTGGTTCCTACAATTGAAGAAAGAAATATACTTGGGGCATTGTTTACTTCATCGTTTTTTACGGGTCGCGCCCCTAAAAACGGCGCACTGATTTCGGTTTTTATGGGCGGTACAAAACGGCCCGAAATTTATGAAATGGATGATGAACAAATAGAAAACCTTATTTCACGCGATTTGTGCGAGATGCTGGGAATGCCCATTTTCAGGCCTGATTTGTTTGAAATTTTCCGCTACAAATATGCAATTCCGCAATACGGTTTAAGTTCGGCACAACGTTTTGAAACCATCAACCGGTTGCAGGAAAAATACCCGGGATTGATTCTGGCAGGGAATATCAGAAACGGAATTGGAATGGCCGACAGGATTAAACAGGCCCGTGATATTGCCGAAGAACTAAAATGAAGTTTAGTATTCAAAAGCACTAATTACAACAAAACCCAAAAGTTGCATCTGCAATGAAAATGATCGCCAAAATAGCTGAAAGTTATTCTGTACTTCAATCGGAAATTTGCCGGATTCTTGAAACCGCTGACGGAAAAGGGAAATTTGAAGCCCATCGCTGGAAAAAAGAGATTGGTGCCGGAATTACCTGTGTTTTGCAAAACGGTGCAATCATTGAAAAAGGCGCCGTAAATTTTTCTTTTGTGAAAGGGAAGTTTTCGGCACAAATGGAGAAATTGCTTGGCGAAAAAGCCAATGAATATTCTGCTACAGGAATTTCATCGATACTTCATCCGGTAAATCCGTGGATGCCGATTATTCATATGAATGTAAGGTATTTTGCGCTCGACAACGGCATTTCATGGTTTGGCGGAGGAATCGATTTAACGCCGCACATTGTTCAAACTGAAGATGCAGTTTCTTTTCATCAAACATTAAAAGAAGTTTGCGACAGGTTTGACGCCAACTTTTATAACGAATTTAAAAAGTGGGCCGATGATTACTATTTTCTTCCTCACCGCAATGAAACCCGCGGTGTTGGCGGTATTTTCTTCGACAGGCTGAAACCCGGTGAAAACCATAATTTCGATACGCTTTTTGAGTTTACCTGCGAACTTGCAGCAACTTACCAAAAAATCTATTCAGGTTTTATGGCGAAATATGGCGGGAAACCATTTACTGAACGCGAAAAAAAGTGGCAAAACCTGCGTCGTGGAAGATATGTTGAATTTAACCTGATACACGACCGCGGCACAAAATTCGGCCTGGAATCAGATGGAAATACAGAATCGATTTTATTGAGCCTTCCTGCAAATGCTTCGTGGGAATACAATTATATTCCTGAACCCGGCGGATTTGAAGACGCAACACTGAAGCAACTGAAAAAAGGAATTGACTGGCTGCTTTTGAACGGGTAATTGAACGTTTAACCGATTTTCGGGTTTTATTATAAATTATTGAAACAGGCATTTAATAAATATGATTAAGAATGTGGCTAAAGCCGATTAAATAACTACTCTTAACCGTCAGCTAAAGCTGACGGCAATAAAATCAACGCTTTTGTTATTTTATTGCCGTTCACTTAGTGAACGGATTAAAGGGAAGAAGTTGTAAAAGGGGTTTTAACCCCATTTCTGAACTTTTTATCATATTTACAAAATACCTTGTTCAAAAAAATTATTCTTTAAAAGCAATGAGCAAAAGAACAGCTGTAATTTTGGCAAATGTAGGAACACCTGATGAACCAACCGTAGATGCGGTGAGAAGGTACTTATTCCAGTTTTTAAACGACAGGCGTGTAATTGATTTGCCGTGGCTGCTTCAAAAATTTCTTGTAAATTTTATCATCGTTCCGTTCAGGGCGCCAAAATCGACAAAACTTTATCAAATGCTGTGGACAGAAAAAGGCTCCCCATTAATGTATATTTCAAACGAAAGCAAAGTAAAACTGCAGGAAATGCTTGGTGAAAACTACGAGGTTTTTGTGGGTATGCGTTATCAGAATCCTGCATTAAAAGCTGTTCTTGAAAACATTAAAGAAAAACATTTCGATAAAATTGTGATTCTACCCATGTTTCCGCAATACGCATCTTCAACAACGGGAACCATAAGCCAGCTTGTAAATACTGAAATTGCGCAATGGAATGTAATTCCCGAACTGACAATAATTTCGCAGTTTTACCAAAACCCGGGATTCATCAGCGCTTTTGCCAGCCAGATAAGAAAATACAATCCTGATGAATTCGACCATATTATTTTTTCGTACCACGGATTGCCGTTTAGCCAAACAGACAGGGTTCACCCTGAAATAAAAACAGCTGACTGCACCTGCGAAACCGAAATGCCTGAACATGGCCGTTACTGTTACAAAGCCACTTGTTATGAAACCACACGTTTGCTTGCCAAAGAACTGGGACTGCCAAAATCGGCATATTCAGTGGCCTTTCAATCGCGGCTGACAAAAAACTGGCTAAAACCGTTTTCTGACAAGGAAATTATCAGACTGGCAAAAAAAGGCACAAAACGTATTTTAATTACAGCGCCGGCCTTTATTGCCGATTGCCTTGAAACTACAGTTGAAATAGGTATTGAATACAAGGAATTGTTCGAAAAACATGGTGGCGAAAAAATCCAGCTCGTTGAAAGTTTAAATGCAAATAACGATTGGATTGAAACCCTTGCAGAAATGGTTAAAAACAGTTCTTCGGGCATGAATTAAAATAATTGAAAATGACAATAAATACTTCATTAATCTGGCCGGTTTTTTATACTTGTGTTGCCACATTTATTGTCAACCTGCCATTCGGATATTTCAGGGGATCATTTCGAAAACTGTCGTTTTGGTGGTTTGTAATGATTCATTTACCCGTGCCTTTAGTAATTTTAATCCGAAAATGGCACGGATTGAGTTTAACCTGGGGACTGGCGCCATTTCTAATAGGTTCATTTTTCCTGGGGCAATTTGTAGGACGGAAAATTTATACACTGAAACCCTTTAATCCTCCGGACACAAAAAAGCAAAACACAAATACAAAGCAGGATTAAAATGCCAGGAAAGAATAATCTGTAAATAACTTTGCCGCGAAACTTCTGTTCCATTCATTTTTCACAATCCAAACCCTGAAAATTCATTTTCTGAAGAAAAATGTACTTCAGTTTCCTGTTTTACATTTCAGTATAATTTCTTTATTTTTAAAACTTTCAATTAAATACCCTTTTTCATGTTAGTAAAAGCTTTTGGAAGTGCAGTTTTTGGGATCGATGCGAGTACAATAACCATTGAAGTTGATGTTACAACCGGCATAAAATTCCAGTTGGTGGGCCTGCCCGACAGTGCTGTGAAAGAGAGCCAGCAGCGTATTGAATCGGCATTGCGCCTAAATAACTTTAAATGGCCCAGGCAAAAAATCATCATCAATATGGCGCCTGCCGATGTCCGCAAAGAAGGTTCTGCCTACGATTTACCCCTGGCTGCAGGCATTTTGGCCGCATCGGAACAAATAAATCCCGATATTCTCAGCAAATATGTTTTAATGGGCGAACTCAGTCTCGACGGGACTTTGCAACCCATAAAAGGCGCTTTACCCATCGCAATTAATGCCCGAAAAGAAGGTTTCGAGGGATTTATCCTGCCAAAACACAATGTCCGCGAGGCAGCAGTTGTTGACCGTTTGAAAGTTTACGGGGCAGAAAACATAAAGGAAGTAATCGACTTTTTAAACGGCGAAAGCACTTTGGAGCAAACCATTATCGATACCCGCGCCGAATTTTACAACCAGGTAAGTCAAAATGCACTTGATTTTGCCGATGTAAAAGGACAGGAAAATGTAAAACGCGCCCTCGAAATTGCAGCTGCAGGTGGCCACAATATAATTTTGGTTGGTCCTCCCGGAGCAGGAAAAACAATGCTGGCAAAACGTATCCCCGGGATTCTTCCTCCCTTTACTTTAAAAGAAGCTTTGGAAACTACAAAAATCCATTCGGTTTCGGGGAATATGGACAAGGAAACTTCGCTGATGACACAACGCCCATTCCGCGCGCCGCACCATACAATTTCTGATGTTGCCCTTGTTGGTGGCGGAAACTATCCGCAACCCGGCGAAATTTCGCTGGCACACAACGGCGTGCTTTTTCTGGACGAACTTCCCGAGTTTAAAAGAACCGTTTTGGAAGTAATGCGCCAGCCGCTTGAAGACAGGACCATAACAATTTCGCGTGCAAAATTTTCGGTTGAATACCCTGCTTCATTTATGCTGGTGGCTTCAATGAACCCTTGTCCGTGCGGATATTACAACCACCCCACAAAAGACTGTGTCTGCGGGCCGGGCATCGTGCAAAAATACCTCAACAAAATCTCGGGGCCGCTGCTCGACAGGATTGACATTCACCTGGAAGTTGTTCCTGTGCCGTTTAAAAAATTATCGGAACTTACTTCTTCAGAAAACAGTGAGGCAGTGCGCGAAAGGGTTTTAACAGCACGGAAAATACAGGAAGAGCGTTTTGCTGATTACAAAGGAATTTATGCCAACGCGCAAATGACTTCGAAACTCATAAAAGAACATGTTGTGCTTGATGACGCCAGCAACGAGCTGATAAAAAATGCAATGGAAAGGCTGGGTCTTTCTGCCCGTGCCTACGACCGTATTTTGAAAGTGTCGCGTACCATTGCCGATCTGGAAGGCGAAAAAGACGTTCAGGCTCACCATCTTTCCGAAGCAATTCATTACCGGAGCTTGGATAGGGAGAGTTGGGGAGCATGAGTTTGATAATAATTTATCGTTGAAAATTTTTGCAGCTTGTCCCTCGCTATAATTGACAGATAATTTGGATTTTGGATAATGTTTTTTGGTAAAATAATATCCTAAGTTATAATCGTACCGTAACAGTGTGTTTAAATACAAAAGTGCCCCGGGTGAGCCGGGGAACTTAAAATATCAGATAATAGTACGGATCTATTGTTCTTTTTTCAGTTGGTTTTTATATTTAATTCGCATCAGGTGCAATCATATTTGGAAATTCAGCATCAAACAGAGCAATAAATTCTTCGCTGGTAAGTATTTTTCCTTTTAATTTTGCATCGTTGGCAATTTTATACCCAAAAGTAGCTGCTTTAATTCTTTGATTTGGAGTACCGTGGTGCCCATTACTATTGAACGAACAATCTCCTAGTCCATAGAAAACCACTAAAAATTGCTGTACCCTTTTCCAGTTCATTGTGGCTCCGCGTTTGTGTGTCAAATAATAAGCCGCGAAAGCGTCAGCCATAAGCTCTACTCTTCTGGTTCCTTCCGGACTACTTACAAATTCAACATTTTTAGCAAACTGAACATGATGACCATATTCATGAGCCAATATTGCCTGAGGTGCTACATCTCCAAAACCTAAATCAGCATAGGCTTCCAGGATACCATCTCCCATAACTATTTTCTTACCAGTACCAAAGTTAGGATCAGCATCTGCAGCAAAAGCATTAAAAGTCAATAGAGGATGTTTATAGTTCATAAATGCTGAAGAGCCAAATACCGTTTTTATTAATCCTGATAGGTATGTTGCATCATCATCACTATAACCATAGAGCAACAAAATGGCTTTTACTTTGATTTCATCATCATACACTAAACCATGAGTATCTCTGATCAGGATATCTGTCGGGATATTCCAGAAACGCAATAAGTCTTTAAACGTGCGGTTTGTAGCATTGCTAAACTGACCATTTGAACCATAATACTGTCCGCCATTTGCATTGCTAAACACGTAAACATAATCAAAGGCAATACCTCCAAAATAATTATAGAACAAAAAATCATTACTTGTCCAATTGTCAACGCTTTGAATAATGTAATCATCAATATAAGTCGGACTGCAATCATAATCATCCTGATTTATTGCCTGCTCCACCAATCTCTGGTAATAGCTGTAATCAGGAATAGTGGATAAATCAAGCCTGTTTCCCTGTTCTGATATTGTTCCTGATTTTAATGTTGAATTTACAACTGTCCCAGACCCAAATCTTGGGGCATAATTGTGTTCACTGATAAATTCAATCAATTTTTCTTTAGCAATTGCCTCATCATTGTTGACAGTGGTATTAAATTGTGACTCTTTTTCACAACCTGAAATAAAAAACAAAGCCAGAACTGAAAAAGCAAAAACGGATAAGAGTAAAATTCTTTTTTTCATTTAATAAAATTTAAGTTTATATTATTTGATTCAGACAAATTACTCTTTTTCCCAACATTAGTCAATAGCTCAACAAAACTATGTGTAAATAAATTTATGTTTATTTAATTAACTGTCAGATCGAATGTAGTTGGAACTAAATGACTGCCTATAAAAATATAAACCTTAAAAAAATAAAAGGTGATGAATTACATTTTTGCAACTCATTATTAAGTAATTATTTGTGGTGATTTAAACATTAATCCCAAACTACTCCGTATTTCATCACCCCGCTACTGCCCGGTTGCGTCGCGTTGAAATCTACTTAAAGCAGCCCATTATTTCCCATTCGCACCGGGGCAAACCCAATAGGTATAACCGGTTTTTGATTTAAACGAGGGATCACGAATTCCCTGGGTTTCGGCAATGTGTTTTTTTGTATGTTCAAGTTGCATATGGGCATTGTGCGCGCCTTTTGTTGCCCATGCTTCGGTGAGGCAGA
>DAOPKR010000043.1:0-30670 GCA_035391305.1 Draconibacterium sp. | reverse complement strand
CAGTAATTGGAATACCGATATGCTGTAAATGATTGATTTTTAAATTCATGTTTTTATAAGAAGTTTGTTTAAACAAAATACTCAACTGTCACCTTTCTTTAAGTCATTCAACTTGAATGTTATATATTCCTTTTATCAGCATCTTTTTCGAATCGGGAACCTCTGTTAATTCAATAAAACCGGCGTTTACCCTTCCTGTTTTAATAGTTTGCTTTTTCAGAAAAATAACTTCATCAGTTTCTTTTACAAATGCGAGAGCGTAAGTTTCATTATCAGCGGTTACAACTGCCGATTGCGGTAATGATAAAACGGTGTCGGAAGCCACAGTAATTTCTCCCTCAATAAACTGACCGCTTACCAAACCGGCATTTTCAACATTTTCGATTTTGGCAAAACAGTCGATTGACAATGTGGTTTCATTAATTGATTTGCCAACTGAAATTAATTTAGCGGCAAATTTTCCAGAAGCATTTCCAACCGTGTAAAACTGAACTTCCTGTCCGGTTTCTATTTTGTAAATGTCTCTCTCGAAAACCGAAAGCTTTAACTGTAATAATTTTGTATCAATAATTTCGGCAATGGTTAGCTGTGGCTCAGCATACTGTCCAATAGTTGCATTTACACTGTTTATATAACCTTTTAACGGGGCTTTTAATGTATATGACGAATAAAAAGTGCCACTTTCAATTTTCGATATATCGAGACCTATATTCTTAAGTTTAACTGCAAGGGCATTCAATTTTGCATTTTCGGCGTTGTAAACGCTTTCTGCTGAAATTAAGTCCTTTTTTGCACCGATATTTTCAATGCTTAATTCCTTTGTTCTTTCAAAATCGGTTTTCAATTGTTTTACACGCGCTGCTGATTCGGCAAAATCTCTTTGCATGTCAACAAATTCATTCCCCGAAATGTCAAACAACAAACCACCTTTCTCGACAAATTGCCCGGGATTGCAGTGAATTTTAGTTATAATTCCGGGTACAGGCACACTTATGAACGCCTGTCCGTTTACCGATGGAACAATATTACCGGTAAAATGAACCAGATCTGAAAAAGCCGAAATATTTGGTTCGCCAAATTCCATATCTTCCGACTGGAATTGCGCTTTTGTAATTTCAATAAGCCCCGACTCAGGTTCTGTTGTTTCGACAGTTTTGCTTTTACACGAAAAGAGCATCACACTAAATATGAGCAATATAAATGCAGAATTTTGTTTCATAATTGTTTTTTATTTTGAAAAATACATTATTTCGGAAGTGGCAACATTATAACCAAAAAGGTTTTCAAGATATTCAATCTGAATTTGAACAGCAGTTTCGTAGCTATTCACAAACTGATAGAAACTAATTTCGCCAAGTTGATATGATTTTATTGCAGTCCGCGTAATTTCGTCGTACAGCTGCTTTCCTGAAGTGTTGTAATTGTTGAGTAATATTTTGTATTTCAACTGCTGGTTAATCAATTCGTTCAGTCTGTTTTTTATTAAATTCAATTCATTTTGTGAAAGTAAGAATTGTGCTTCGCCCGATATTTTTGCTGCCTGTGTTCTTCCTTTGTCGCTGCCAAAAAACAACGGCACCGCTACCCCAACCTGAAATCCATGGTAGTATTTTGAATTTTCATATCGGTTTGAACCTAAAAAATAATTTAGCGAAAAATCGGGAAGTGTTTTATTTTTCGAAACCTGGATAAGCGAATTGTAGTAATCGTTTTCCAATTTCAGCAGTTGATAAACCGGCAATGAATCGGGGATTACAGAAATTTCCGGCAACATTTCAGCATATTCTGAAATCTCAAAATCTGAATCTGAATTCATGATTACCTTCAATTTTTTAAATGCATTTTGAATATCGGCGTCCAAAGCACTCAAAACTATTGAAAGCTGATTCTTTTTGGCTTTTATATTTAAAACCTCCAAATGGCTGATATCGCCTTTTCCTTCTCTTTTTTCAGAAACGATTAACAACTGCGTAAATAAACTGTCGAGCATTTTTGATACTTCACGCTTATTTACTAGCATTTGAAGATTAAAAAATGCATTGGCTACATTTTTGGCACATTCGTTTTTCTGAATGTTCAGGCGTGATTCCGACATTGAGATTTCAATTTGTTTCGATTTACTTTCAGCAGAATACAATGTCGGAAAACTTAGATTTTGCTCAATACCAAAAACATTTAAGGGGTGGCCGTTTTCGGCAATATTATTCTGGTCGGTTCCGTAAGTCAGGTTAGTTTTCCCGGGTGCAAATGCCGTTTTTTTCAGCATTTTGCTCTCTTCAACCTTTAATGAAAATGCGGCTATTTCGGGGTTGTTTTGCAAGGCTATTTCAATAGCTTCCTTTAATTGTAATTTTCTATTTTGCCCATTTACAGCCACAGCCGTGATCATAAAAATTGAAAGTATGATTAAGGTTTTTGAGCGAATCACTTTAAACGGAAAAAGGCGGATACTTTTAACATTGTAAAACACTTCATACAACAAAGGCAAGGCAATCATTGTGAGCAAAGTAGAAGTAAACAATCCCCCAATTACCACAGTTGCAAGCGGCCGTTGAACTTCGGCACCCGCACCGGTTGAAATTGCCATTGGCAAAAATCCCATTGCCGCAGCTCCGGCTGTTAACATTACCGGGCGCAGCCTGTTTTTGGTGCCTGTCATAATCAGTTCGCGCATATTTTTTACACCCTCGTGCTGTAGCTCTTTTAAATGTTCAATGAGCACAATTCCATTCAAAACTGCAATTCCAAAAAGGGCAATAAAACCGACACCAGCCGACACACTGAAAGGCATTCCGCGCACCCACAAAAGAAACACTCCGCCAACTGTTGCCAATGGAATTGCAGTAAAAATCATAACCGCATCTTTTAGCGAACCGAAAGCAAAATGAAGGAAAATAAATATTAAAAGCAATGCAACCGGCACTGCGAAAATTAATCGTTTTGTTGCGTTTTGCAGATTTTCGAACTGACCGCCATATTCAATATAATTTCCTGGCGATAGTTTTATGTTGGCGTCAATTTTTTGTTGAATATCTTCAATAACCGATTGCAAATCGCGGTTACGCACGTTCACACTCACAACTACCCTGCGCTGTGTATTATCTCGCGATATTTTTGCGGGCCCGTCAGTGTATTCAATATCTGCCAGTTCAGTAAAAGGAATATTTGCCCCGCTGGAAACAGGCACCTGAAGCTGGCGGATATTGTCGATATCGGTGCGGTTTTCATTGTCAAAACGCATCACCATATCGAAACGTTTTTCGCCTTCGAAAACAACGCCTGTAATTTTTCCGCCAAAAGCAGTTGACAAATATGTGTTGAGCGTATTAATATCAACCCCGTAATATGCTGTTTTACTCCGGTTATAGCTCACCCTGATTTGCGGCAAACCCTGTGTCTTTTCCAAAATAATATCGCTGGCACCCGGAACGTCGGCAATCAGGTTTTTTATTTCAAGAGCTTTTTTGTTGATATATTCAAGATTTTCTCCAAAAATTTTGATTGCTATATCCGACCGCACACCTGTAATCAACTCGTTAAAACGCATTTCGATGGGTTGTGTAAATTCATATTCAACACCCGGAATAACAGAAAGCGCTTTCTTAAAATTATCGGCAAGTTCCTCTTTACTTTCAGCAGAAACCCATTCGTCCCTGGGTTTAAGTTTTATTATCATATCAATTTCTTCCATCGACATTGGGTCGGTAGGAACTTCAGCCGCTCCGATACGGGAAACGATCTGATTAACTTCATTTGGAAATTCACTAATAAGGATATTCTCCATTTTAGTTGTCATTTCAACCGTTTTTGAAAGTGACGTGCCGGTTTTTAATACAGGCTGAATAACAAAATCGCCTTCATCAAGAGTTGGCACAAACTCTCCCCCCATTCTTGAAAATAAGAAACCAGTAAAAATCAACGAAACCAAAGCCGCACCAAAAACTATCCTTTTATGGTTGCACGACCATTTAATTGATGGCAAATAGGATTTATAGGCAATATCCATTATCCAGTCAGAAATATTCCGCTTTTTTGTTTTGCCCGGTTTCAAAAACAAAGCTGAAGCCACCGGCAACCATGTTAAACCCATTATCATAGCTCCAATAATTGCAAAAGAAAAAGAAAGTGCCATCGGGCGGAACATTTTTCCTTCAACACCGCTTAGAGAAAGAATAGGAATAAAAACAATCAGAATAATTATCTGTCCGAAAATCGCGGAATTCATCATTTTAGAAGCGCCTTTAAACGCTATTTTATCCATAATGGATTGACGTTCTTCACCTTTACTTTCCAGAATTTTATCTTTCTGAAGTGTCATTTTTATGGCTATAAATTCGACTATAATTACTGCACCATCAATAATAATCCCGAAGTCGAGTGCACCGAGGCTCATTAAATTGGCATCGATACCAAAAATATACATCATGGAAATTGTGAAGAGCAAGGCAAGTGGAATCATTGAAGCAATTACAAGTGCTGACCTGAAGTTTCCCAATAAAAGTATAACAGTGAGCATCACGATAATTGCACCAAGTATTAGGTTTTCAGCTACCGTAAATGATGTTTTTGATATAAGTTCGCTCCGTTCAAGAATTGGGTTTATAAAAACTCCTTCAGGCAGGCTTTTCTGGATTTCCGCCACCCGCTGTTTTACTTCTGATATTATTACTTTTGAATTACCGTGTTTCAGCATCATAATCTGACCAAGAACAGTTTCTCCTTTTCCATTGGCTGTGATTGCTCCAAAACGGTTGGCATAACCAAAGTGAACATTAGCTACGTCTTTTATCAGAATTGGCCTTCCCGCGTTGTTTTTAACTACAATATTTTCAATATCCTGTAATGATTTAACCTGCCCGTCGCCCCTGATAAAATAGCTTTGATTTGTTCTTTCGATATACGAACCACCTGAAATACTGTTGTTTCTCTCCAATGCATCATACACTTCCATCAGAGTTACATCAAGGCTTTTTAACATCAACGGATCAATAGCAGCTTCATATTGTTTCAAATATCCACCCCAGCTGTTTATTTCGACAACCCCGTTAATACCTGACAAACGGCGCTTTACAATCCAATCCTGAATTGTGCGTAAATCCATGGCTGAATATTTTTCTTCGTAACCGGGTTTTACATCAATTATATACTGATATATTTCGCCCAGTCCTGTTGTTATTGGGCCCATATCAGGCGAACCATAAATTTCGGGAATATTTGCTGAAGCAATTTTAATTTTTTCTGCAATTAACTGCCGGGGAAGATACGTTCCCAATTTATCGTCGAGAACTACAGTTACAACTGAAATACCAAATTTCGAAACGGACCGGATTTCCTGTACTCCCGGCAAATTGGCCATTTCCATCTCAACGGGAGTGGTAATGAACTGCTCAATCTCCTGGGTTGATAAATTGCCGGAAGTTGTTATTACCTGAACCTGGTTATTGGTAATATCGGGTACTGCACCAACGGGTATTTTGAAAACTGCATATATTCCAAACGCCGCAATACTTAGCGTAAACAGTATTATAATAAGTTTATTCCTTACACTAAAATCAATTATTTTTTCTAACATATTAGTATGATTTTTGGTCGGTAAAAATAACTAAGGTCCGGTTTAAAAGGTTCGGTTTCAAATCCGGAAAGTATCATTTTTCCGAATTTTAAATATACTTATCCATTTTGGATTTTGCTGTAATTCCTTTAGGAAAAACTAATAAAAAAGGGAAACATTTTAGTGTTTCCCTTTTTTGCTGAATATTCAGAGTTAATTGAATAATTAATCTTTGAAATCAACTTTAGTTTAGTAAACTCACAATTTTATTTGATTTGCGGAGGATAATTTGTAAAAATTTGTTTGACTGCATTGTTAATACTTGCTTCCTTTTTTTCAGGACTTGCATTTTCGTCAATTGTTTTTTTGCCAGTTCCCTGCCACACAATTTTTTCTGTCGCTTTATCAACCAGGGTTATAAATAACGAACCCTCTACATATTTATCGTAATTTACCTGTGTGGTTGAAAATCCACCGCCATATCCCCAACGGCCATATCCATAACCATAACCTCCGGTTGTAGTGGCAGTTGCTGTTTGAACCTCGTTACCTTTTACCCGAAGATCAAGAATTACGTCGGGATTTGAGGATTCTGTAAAACCCTTTGCTGCCATTTCTGCTTTTGCAGCATTAATTAACCTGTCACGATTAAGCTGGTTTAAATTTGTAATTTTCATTGTTTCTTCACTGATAGCAAAAGTTTTGTACTTGCTAAAATCAGCTGTTTTGTCGTAATCATAACCTATTTTTAAAGAGGCACATCCAACAAAAGCAAACAATACAAGAATCAATAAATACTTTTTCATAACTTAAATTTTTAACTGTTTATTTAGATAATTTAATTGATTTGTTTTTTTTATAACATTTCAAATTTCATCAAATTAATTTTTCTTATTCATTATGACTCAGTATATAACAATTTTTATGATACAAGTGTTTATCGATTTATTGTAAATTACATATAACAAAATATGCAAAAACTAATTCCCGAATTATTTCCTGTAATGTTCCTTAGCCTTGCTAAAAGCGTCTGACAATGATTTAAATGATGACTGAAAACCTTCTTTAATATCCTGCCAGGCATCTTCAGACGCATTATCAAATTCTTCCCACTTTTTCTTTGCCTCTTCAAATTTTAGCTCAAGTTCATCAACATACGGATCTATTTTGTCCTGAGCTTCTTTTGCTCCAAGGTGCAACTGAAGTTTTGCTTCATCAATTTTTGTTTGCCACTTGCTGATTTCTTCCTTTAGCTGTTCTTTTACTTTGTTTTTTTCTGTTGAATTTTCCATGATAACTGACTTTATAAATTATTTTAATCCAAATTGAAATATAAATAGAATATTCTCAGGTTTCCATTATTTCTGCCAGCCGACAAAAAAGTAGTTCGATCTTAAATTTAAACTGTTTTATCTTCACTTTCAATTTCAGGACTGGATTTTAACCATCCAATTGCCAGCTGATATCCAAGTGTAAGAATTATTGCCCCGGTAAACAAACCAATAAAACCATTCAAAATAAACCCACCAATTGTACCAACAAACACAATAATCATAGGTGCCGGAGCTCCCATTCCCATCATCAGCGGTTTAAGAATATTATCAATTATTCCTATAAAAAGCATCCAAATGGTTAGTAAAACAGCAGTTGTTGTATCGCCAACACTCCAGATATAAACAACTACCCCGATCGAAACCGGCATCATCCCGATCTGAACAATACATAAAACCATTCCGATTAAAGCCCACAAACCAGCCAGCGGAACATGGGCAAGCACCAATCCTGTTCCTGCCATAATTCCCTGAATAAAAGCTACACCAATAACACCTTTTGCAACATTACGAACAGTAATAGCTACAGATTCTTTCATTATTTCACCCTGTTTTCCTGCAAGCCTGGCGAAAAACATTTTTGCAAGTTCTTTACCATCTTCACCGAAAACCATCATTAAACCGGCAACAAGAAAAGAAGCCATTAGTAAAAGTATTCCCATGCCTGCATTTGATAAAAGTGAAATTGTCTTTAAAATTACAGGTTTAATGATAGTGGCGTTTTTTGTAATTAATCCGGTAATATTAACAGAGGCTTCATTCCAGAGTTCGTAAAATTTAATGCCAATTACAGGCCAGTTTTTAACACTCTCATTTGGCGGAGGAATTTGCAAAGCTCCCTCAGAGTAGGCGGCACTTAATATTTTAAATTCATCAACAGTGGCAAGCATTAGCATTGTAGCCGGACCAATTATCAGTAAATACATAACTACTGTTATAATTACAGCCGAAATCCATTTTCGACCTTTTAATAACCCTGTTAACTTTTTATGAAGTGGATATAAAGTGATAGCAAGCACCGAACCCCAGATAAAAAGTGTTATGAATGGTTTAATAATTTCGAAACAAAAGTAAATCAATATTGAGAGTGCAAGTAACTGAAGTGAATAATGGATGACTTTGTTCTCAAATAAACCCTTTTCCGCTTGATAATCGTTTGATTCCATATTTCAGTTTTATTTGTGTTGAACACCAAATATAAATGTTTTTAGTATTGTAACAATTTGTAATTTATCCAATTATCCATTATTTCAATCATCATTAAAACACAAGTATTTGCGTGAATAATCCATGCTACCGCTAATTAATTGCCATAAATTTCACTTGTAATTTTTCGAAAGATTTAAAGGAACATACCGAAAATCCTTATTTAAAGAGAGTAGGTAAATTTAAAACTATTAAAAATGAAATTATTTGTACAAAAAACAATTCGATTGGCAATGGTAATTCTTTTTATTGCTACAGGTGTACTGGTGAAAAATGTTGCTCAGGCACAAAACAAATTTATTCTTTCAACAACGGAGTTTACAATAAAAACCGGCCACGCCAGCCAGTTTGAAGAAGGGATAAAAGCCTGGAAAGACTGTTATCTTGAAAACAAAGGAGAATGGACCTGGACCTTATGGAAAAGATATAATGGAAAAGGCTCTGCATATGTATTGACCTCAAATATGCCAAATTGGGCCGAACTGGATGATGAAAATGATGAAGCCGGGAAAAAATGCAGACAGATTGCAATAGAAAAAATTATTCCTCACATAGAAAGTGCCGAAGACAACTTTGCAACCAGTATGCCTGAAATTAGTAAAAAAGGTGCTACTGTGTGGAATGTAATCTGGGTTACTTTTTTCAGGGTCGAAAACAGCACAATTTTCAATGCTACAGTAAAAGAAATCAGTGATATAATGGAAAAAACAGAAGGAGATAAAAGAGGTTATTGGTACAGCACCTCAGGCGGAGGCCCTGATTCTCCTGATTATTATGTCACAACTCCTTTTAAAAACTTTGCTGAACTTGATATTGAACGTGATGGAGTTTGGAAAATGGTTGAAAAAAACAAGGGTAAAGAAGCTACAGAAAAAATGCGTAACGAATTCAGAAGTGCTGTATCAAATTCATGGAGTTATATTTATAAAAGAATGGGCGATTTAAGCAACGATCAGCCTAAATAACCGAAGAACAAAAATACAAGTAGTATCTATTGTAAAGATTTAAAACAGAGTTTTATATAAATACAAGGTTGTTTTCTGAAATGGCCTTGTTTATTTTTTGTATTTAAAAGACTAAACTGTCTTTTAATATGCAAATATTGTTTATATTGTAGTGGTAATTGATAATGTTCCCTTGACAGATTTTATTAAACCAAAAGTGGATTCAGCAATTTTGAACTAATAATTGTTTTGAAAATGAAATCATGAAGGGAAGAATGGAGGGAGGATCAAAAAAGAACATAAAAATTGTATTGCCTCAAAAGCACTCGTTAAATTGTAATTCAAAAGAGAATGAAAAATCAAATCACCCGCAATCAGGAATCAATGTAGAACTTTCTGTTTCAATGGATTTAAATAAACTTATATCAGGAATCGATGGATATGTTTGGGCAACATGGAATCATCAGCAAGCTGAAATAATATGCAATGCATTAAGAGTTCAGAATGTTGATTTGGAAGTTGTAAAGGTTGAAATTGAAAATAAGTTGATGTATTTGATAAAAATTACAAAAGAAGAAGATGTAATGAATGTAATCGATTTTATCCACAATGAAAAAAGCGGGCTAAGATTAAAACCTGATTGGACCTATCCTGAAGGCGAGCCGAATGAAAGTTTTAATCAATGGATAAATCAATAATTAAACAAATCTCCAGATTATAGCAAAATACTGTTTTTAGCAATCTCACAAATTTTGCGCTATTAAAAAGTTGGGGGTAGTTTTTAAATAGCTTCCTCTTGTTTTTTGTATGTTTAATAAAACCTGAAAAAAAAAGCGAAGTAACGAAACATATCAGTTTTTAATAAAATCAGATGGGCTGCAGCCAAATTGTTTTTTAAATGCACGTGAAAAATATGCCGGATCATTAAAATCGAGTTGGTAACAAATTTCGGAAACAGTTCCGGCTTTTTGCTTTAACAAATCAGCAGCACGTTGTAAGCGCAACGAACGCATCAGTTGCCCTGCAGGTTGATTAATAAGTGCATTCAGTTTTCGGTTAAGTTGCGAAACACTCATATTTACGGCACTTGCAAGTAATTCTGGTGTAAAATCCTGATTTTCGAAATTAGCCTCAATCATTTGTATAATCTTATCGAGAAAAACCTGATCGATGGATAATACGCTTACTTCAGAAGGTTTTATAATTGTTGAAGTTTTGAATCGGGCACGAAGTAATTTCCGTTGGTTAATCAGGTTTTTAACCCTTACCATCAACTCTTTTGAACTAAAAGGTTTAGTAATATAATCATCAACTCCTGTTTCAAGTCCTTCAATTTTATTATCAAATCCCACTTTTGCCGTTAACATAATCACAGGTATGTGGCTTGTACGTTCGTCATTCCTGATTGCTTTGCATAATTGAAGACCATTCATTTTTGGCATCATCAAATCGGTAATAATTAAATCAGGAACTGTTTCCAAAGCAATCTGCAAACCGTTTTCACCGTTTTCAGCTTGTTTTATATGATACTCATTTCCAAGCTGATCGCAAATAAATGCCCTTACATCATTGTTATCCTCCACAACCAGCACGATCTCCCGGTTATCATTATTCTGCATTTCCTTTACAACAGTATATCCTTCATTTTCAACTGCTATTTCAGCCTCGAGTATTTCCGAATAATTATCAGGTTCTGAAATTTTGATAATAGCGGGTTGTTCAACTTTACTGATTTCTCCGATTGGCAGCTTAACTGTAAAAGTTGACCCCTCCCCTTCACTGCTTTCCACTTTTACCATCCCATTATGTAATTCAACGAGCTCTTTTACAAGTGCAAGCCCAATTCCAGTTCCTTCATAATTCCGGGTGCTTGAACTTTCGACCTGGAAAAACCTGTTGAAAATATGTGGAATATATTTTTCCGGAATTCCTGATCCATTATCGCTTACACTAATTTCTATATAAATTGTATCTACAGTTTTTATTTCAACTTCAATTTCTCCGTTTTCACTTGTATATTTTATTGCGTTAAATATCAGATTATAAAATACTTTTTCCATTTTATCCATATCAAATACAACTGCAATATGGTCGGATACCGATTTAAACGATAATGTTATTTTTTTTGAAGAAGCCATTGATTCAAAAGAAAACAAAAGACTTTTCAGAAAACCTACCATATTGTATTGTAATGAATTAAGTTCCATTTTACCGGTTTCGAGTTTCGAGAGATCAAGTAACTGGTTGATTAGTTTAAGCAGACGCCGGGCGTTTCTGTTGGCAACCTGCAATTTTGATTTTTCGGAGTTATTAATACCCGATGACATTACACTATCTACCTGCCCTAGAATTAATGTTAACGGAGTTCTGAATTCATGCGAAATATTTGCAAAAAACTGCGACTTCATCTGAGCTATATGCCGCAATGAATCTGTCGATATCTTTTCAAATTCCAATTGGTTTTTGAGGTTGATCCTGGCCATTTCGTAACGACGAATCAGTAAAATAACAAAAGTAAAACCCAAACCGAAAATAATTAATGCCAGCCAGGTTCTGTACCACGGCGGTGTAACTACAACTTCAAGGGCAAGACCTTCTGAATTCCACACCCCGTCATTGTTTGATGCTTTTACCCTGAAAATATAGTCACCGGGTGGCAAATGCGTATAAGTAACTGAACGGAGGCCACCTGTGTTTATCCACTTGTCATTGAAATTTTCGAGCATGTATTCATATTGGTTTTTTTCGGGGGCAGAATACTCGAGTGCTGCAAATTCGAAAGTAACAATATCTTCTTTATGTGAAAGCGTAATTTTTTGGGTTTCCCCTACTGATTTTTCAAGCAAATCCGGATTTCTTTTTACCGACAAACTTTCTTCGGCGAGCTTAATCTTTGTTAAAACTACAGGTGGCATATTTTTATTTTCAGTAATCTGATCGGGGAAAAAATAATTTAGTCCTTTAATACCACCAAAAAAAATTTCGCCTTGCCTGCTTTTAAAAAAAGCCCCGGTATTGAATTCGTTACTTTGCAATCCATCGTTTACATCAAAATTCCGAAACTCTCCCGACTGCAGATTGAACCGCGATAAACCCTTGTTTGTACTTAGCCAAAGATTATTTTGCTCATCTGGTAAAATCCCATAAATAACATTGTTTGGCAAACCATTTTCTTCTGTGTAATAAAAAAAGGAATTTGTTTCCCTGTCATACCTGTTTAATCCGCCATTTGTGCCAATCCATAAATACCTGTCAGGATAAATTGGATCGGCACAAATAGATTTAATCAAATTATTATTAATACTGTTTGGTTGATCGGGGTGATTTTCGAATAATTTGAAAGTTTCATTTACAGGGTTAAAAAGTAAAAGCCCATATTTTGTACCTAACCACATTTCCCGGTTTGCATCCTGAAAAATTACCGGTCTCACCTGCTCGTAAAATGTTGATGCTGAATGATAACTTATCGAATGAAAAGTTCCTTTTTCAGAATCTGTGAGTTTACATAAATATTTCTCGGTCGCTATCCAAATAACACTGTCTAAATCCTGAAAAACAGTATAAACTTCCTGTTGTGGCAACCCATTTTTTTGATCGGCCTTAAATATATAAAGCTTTTGTTCACCACTTTTGGGATTATATCTGAAAAGTCCTTCGGTAGTTGCCGCCCAGATATCTCCATTATAACACTGTATCATCGAAAATATGATTGTGTTGCCAAATGCGGTTGGCTCATTTGAGCTTTTCTCAAAACTGATTATTTTATCGGTTTTTCGCTCCCATTTATATAATACCTCAGCCCCAATCCAAACATCACCAGAATTATCTTCAAGAATCGAACGGACACTAAAACTTCCTGTTCGTGATTTTTTATCAGGAGTAAAGGAAAAAATTTTAAATCGGTTAGCCGACGGATCATAATAATCAATTCCCATGCCGGTGGTACCTACCCACAACATATCAGTATTATCAATATAAACGGTTGAAACAGAATTGAAACTAATTGTTTTGGGATCAAAAGGATCGTGAACAAACGAAGAATAGGTTTCTTTTTGGGTATTAAAATTCATCAATTCACCTGGTGTGGCAATCCATAAATTACCCTTACTATCTTCATCAATTGCAGTAATATTTCCCCATCCGTACCGAAACAAATCATATTTATGAGGGTAATAAATATAGCTTCCGTCAGTACGGTTAAACTTTACCAAACCGCCCAGAGTTCCAACCCACAATGTTCCGTTTTTTGTTTCAAAAACTGAATTAATTGAATATGACGTAGAAACTTCATCAGCTGCCGGATTCTTAGTGTTTATATTATATTGGGTAAATGTATTTGTTTTCAGGTCCATGCGATTCAACCCATTGCTGGTGCCCAACCATAAAAATCCTTTTTTATCCGATGAAATAGATAAAACCTGGTTGTTACCAATGCTGTTTTTATTTTCAGGATCATTATAGAATCTTTGTGTTGAAAAAACAAAATGATCATTATCTACATTTGTCTTAATCCTGAACAAACCGTCGCCACTGGTTCCGACCCATATATTCCCTTCCAAATCTTCAGCAATTGTTTTAATTTCATAAACATTTCTTAATGAAACGCTGTCTTTTCGCAAATCAACCCTGTAAAAAGTCTCAAATTTTCTGTCGAAAGCATTCACTCCTCCGTCGTAAGTTCCTACCCAAATTAAACCACGTTTATCTTCATATAACGAAGTAATATAATTTGCTGACAATGTTGTTGAATCAAACGGATTGTGCTGATATATAACAAAATTATACCCATCAAATTTATTAAGGCCATCTTTTGTTCCAAACCACATAAAACCTTTTGAATCTTTTAGAATAGCAAAAACTGCATTTTGCGATAGCCCATTGTTAATATTTATATGTTTAAAATTTAAATCCTGAGAATAGCCGGAAAAAGAAATCAGGAATAAACATGTCAGAAGTACAAAAATGATTTTATTGTAGTATTTAAACACCTGATTTATAATTGACTTAAACCTCATTTACTAAAACTTATTTTAATTATATAAAAACTGTTTGTAATCAGATTCTTTAATGCCAATCCTTATGTTAGGTACATTTATAACGAACCTAAGCAAATAAAGTTTAAAAAGAAGTTAATCATATTATTTTATGTCAATTCTTTATTTATTGTCAAACAATAATAACAGATTGTTAGATACTTAAAAAAACTATGGATTAGGCAAGATTTACTTTCTGTGCTTCTGCACAACCTTAATGAATTCGTAATGTTGTATTAATATTAATCAGAATTACCTGTTGATAATTTGAAACTCATATATAATCCGGTATTATAAGTTAAATTGCATTAAAAGAACTTCTTTTTCTTGGATTGATAAATAAGTTATAGATCAGAATATGGCAATAATTGTAGCAATAAAACACGACACTTCATATAAATATGACAGGCTGATAAATATGGGGCCGCATGTTATCAGGCTAAAACCTGCACCGCACAGCCGTACAAAAATTCATTCATATTCGTTGAATATTGAGCCAAAGGAGCATTTTATAAACTGGCAGCAGGACCCTTTTGGAAATTACCTGGCCCGCGTGGTGATGCACGAAAAAGTAAAGGAATTTAAGGTTGAAGTTGAAGTTTTGGCAGAAATGACTGTTATAAACCCTTTCGATTTTTTTGTTGAAGAATATGCAGAGAAATTCCCGTTTCAATATGAAGTGCAAGACAAAAAAGAGCTGGCGCCATATTTTGAGATTGACGAGAATGGTCCCCTTCTGACTGAGTGGATTAAAAGGCTGGAACAATATAAAAACATAAATATTGTTGACTTTCTGGTGGCAATAAACCGCGAAGTGAATAAGGAACTGGAATACACAGTACGTCTTGAACCAGGTGTTTTTACCTGCGAAGAATCGTTGCAAAAAGGGTTTGGCTCCTGCCGCGATTCGGCCTGGTTACTTGTGCAAACCATGCGGCATTTGGGACTGGCCGCCCGTTTTGTTTCGGGTTACCTGGTTCAGCTAAAAGCCGATCAAAAGGCAATTGACGGACCATCAGGAACTGAACAGGATTTTACAGATTTACACGCCTGGTGCGAAGTTTATGTGCCTGGTGCCGGATGGATTGGCCTCGATCCAACTTCAGGATTACTTGCCGGTGAAGGCCATATTCCGTTGTGCTGTACCCCCGCCCCATCCAGTGCAGCGCCCATTTCCGGAGCAATAGATTTTTGTGAAGTTGAGTTTTTTCATTCAAACGAAGTATTCCGTATTCACGAAGATCCGCGTGTTACAAAACCATACAGCGACCAGCAATGGGCCGAAATAATGGCCCTGGGAGATTATGTTGACACAAAATTTGATGCCGGTGATGTCCGCTTGACAATGGGCGGCGAACCTACTTTTGTTTCTATTGATGATATGGAATCGGAACAATGGAACACCGCAGCCGATGGCACAGAAAAGCAGAAATTGTCGAACAAACTCCTGCATAAACTAAGCGAAAAATTTGGCGACGGAGGTCTGTTTCATTACGGGCAGGGGAAATGGTATCCGGGAGAACCAACTCCACGCTGGCAAATGGCGCTCTACTGGCGAAAAGACGGGAAACCTGTTTGGAAAAATAAAAAATGGCTGGCTGATTTTAGTAAAGATTATGGATACACTTATAAGGATGCGGCAAAATTTATGGAGTTCCTCACAAAAAAACTTGGGGTGGCTGCAAATAATGTCATTCCCGGTTTTGAAGATAAGTTTTACTATCTCTGGACCGAACGTAAATTGCCTGTTAATATCGACCCGGCAAAAATAGATTTAAAAGATTCGCTTGAAAGAAAAACACTGATGCAGCAGCTCGACCGCGGACTTGAAAATCCCGCCGGATTTGTTTTGCCACTGCAGTGGGCATATGAAAAAGAAGGTTGGGTTAGCTGCTTATGGGAATTTAGAAGCGAAAAAATGATGCTGATTCCGGGTAATTCGCAAATGGGTTACCGGTTACCACTCGATTCGCTTCCGTATGTTCCCGAATCAAAACGGCCAAAACCAGCTGAACGCAGCCTTTTTGACGAAACTAAACCGCTTGGCGATTTTCATCAGTTAGTATCAGAAAGGTTAAATACTGTTGCTGATTATTCAATTCCTGAGAATTTACTTTCGCCAAAAGAATTTGTTTCTGATGACACGGAAGACGATAAAAAGAACAAAACAAAGCATTTACCTTTTCACGAAAGTAAGGAGAAGAAAAAAGAATTCAAACCTGAATTTGAAGCTTTCACTATAAAAACTGCACTGGTTGCAGAAATTCGTGACGGAAAAATCCACCTGTTTTTGCCACCCGTGGAAATGATTGAACATTACCTCGATCTGCTTGCGGCCGTTGAACTCACAGCCGAAGAGTTGCAAATCCCGGTAGTTGTTGAAGGCTACGCACCTCCAAAGGACAAACGAATTGAAAAACTGATGGTTACCCCTGATCCGGGAGTGATTGAAGTTAATATTCATCCGGCAAAATCATGGCAGGAAGTTGTAAGCAACTACAATATTCTTTTTGAAGCAGCTTTGGAAAGCCGTTTGGGTTCAGAGAAATTTATGCTTGACGGAAAACACACCGGAACCGGAGGGGGAAATCATATCACACTTGGCGGTATAACTCCGGCAGATTCGCCTTTGCTGCGCCGCCCCGATTTATTGCGCAGCATGCTTGCTTTCTGGCAACACCATCCCGGTTTGTCGTATTTGTTTTCCACAGCTTTTATTGGGCCAACCAGCCAGGCGCCACGTGTTGACGAAGGACGACAGGAAATGTTGTACGAACTGGAAATTGCATTTGCCCAGATTCCAAATCCCGGTGAAGGCGAAGTTCCGTTTTGGCTCGTTGACAGGTTGTTTAGAAATTTATTGATTGACCTTACCGGAAATACACACCGTGCAGAGTTTTGTATCGACAAACTGTATTCTCCCGATTCTTCCACCGGAAGACTGGGAATCCTTGAATTAAGAGGTTTCGATATGCCGCCAAACAAGCAAATGTGTCTGGTACAATTGCTTTTAATTCGGACACTTGTTTCGTGGTTTTGGGAAAAGCCGTACAATGGGAAACTGGTAAGATGGGGTACTGAATTGCATGATAAATTTATGACCCATCATTTTGTTCGCGAAGATTTAAAGGATGTTGTAAGCCAATTAAACGATGCAGGTTACAAATTTGATATCAACTGGCTGGAACCGTTTTTTGAATTTCGTTTTCCACATATTGGCCGTGTTGAATTTAAAGATGTTGAATTGAGTTTACGCACTGCAATTGAACCCTGGAATGTTTTGGGCGAAGAAATGTCGAGTTCGGGAACTGCCCGTTTTGTTGACTCTTCAGTAGAAAGAATTGAAGTAAAGGCAACAGGATTGACAGGAGAAAGATATATTATTTTGTGCAACGGGATGCGAATTCCGATGGCCAACACGGGGACCAAAGGTGAATTTGTAGCTTCAGTTCGTTACCGTGCATGGCAGCCACCATCAGCACTACACCCTAATCTGGGAGTTGACACGCCGCTTGTTTTCGATATTTTTGATTTGTGGACCGGCAAACCGGTTGCAGGGTGTACCTATCATGTTTTCCATCCGGGCGGCAGGGCTTATGACACTTTCCCCATCAATAGTTTTGAAGCCGAAGGACGACGTGTTTCCCGTTTTTACAACGAAAATCATACGCAGGGTACATTCATACCAAAAGAAGAAATAAGAAAGGAAATCAAAAGATATATTATTGAAAAAGAACAGGAAATAAATGAAAGGGTTGTGATTACACCAAAAATAATTGAGCCCGATCCGGAATATCCACATACTTTCGATTTGCGGAAATATAAGCTGCAAAAATAGTTGTGATAAAATTTAATTGAACGCAGATTACACAGATTTTACTGATTTATACAGTTGTTATCAGTTTAATCTGCGTCGTCAGTGTTCAATCGTCAAAATGCACAAAATCAGGTAAACTGTCAGCAGCATCAATTAACATTTGGTTCCATTTTAACGCGGTACCCTTTAATTCTTCTTCCGTTTTTCGCAATTCCTTTATTTCGAAAGTTCCATTTTTATAAAGTGCAAAATCTACCGGAAAATCAACGTCGCTGGCATTTTTAAAAGTTGCATCAAATGAAAGGTAGGCAGCTTTTATAGCTAAATCAAAGGAAATATTTTCATGCAATAACCGGCGAAGTATTGATTTTCCAAAGCCGGTATTTCCTATAATTGTATATGGCGATTCATCAGAAGCTTCAACCCAGTTTCCTTCAGGAAAGACTAAAAAAATTGTTGACTGTTTGTCTTTTGAACATTGACCGCCAATTATAAAATGAGCGTCGAAAAAGAATTTGCTTTGCATCAGTGGTTCCAAATCTTCAGCACGAGACTGTTTTACTGCCTTCCCTATCATATTTGCAACTTTATAAAGTTTATCACATGGCGAAGTTTCCAACTCTTCTTCAAACAAATGAATAACTTTGTCGCGGATAGAACGGAGACCTGATGACATAACGAAAAAAGAACTTTCACCATCCTGGTAAGTTTTAATTTTTTTCGAGGTTGAAACTCCCAATCCACTGCTAATGCGGGTATCAGAAAGGGCAACAACGCCAGTTTTACTTTTTATTGCAACACAAAATGTCATAAATTATTGATTTGTTACTTTAACTGAATGAATACTTTTTTGCAGGCCTGTGGTTTCCAAAACACCAATTATCGGGCTGCAATCGCGATAATCGGTTCCATGTGCAATTTTAATATAATGGTGGTCGGCAAGTAAGTTATTTGTTGCATCAAAACCAACCCATCCCAAATCAGGTATCAGCGCTTCAACCCAGGCATGAAGCTGGCTCGATCCTGCAAAACCTGCACCCTGATTTAAATATCCGCTAACATACCGGGCAGGAATTTTGTTTTGCCGGCATACGGAAATAAACAGGTGGGCAAAATCCTGACAAACACCTTTTTTTATTTGCAAAACCTTTGAAATTGGTGTATTTACATCTGTACTTTCAGGTGAGTATTCGAGAAGCTGATAGATAAAGTTGTTCAGTTTCAGTAAATAATCAAAAACCTGGGTTTCGCCCGAATACACAGGAAATGAAATATTTACTAACCTTGGCATTTGAGTGAGTTCGGTTGATGTAAGGAAAAGGTGATTGTCGATCTGAAAATCAATCGTGTTAATTAGTTTAAACTCAATGCCTGGTAAAAGAGGACTAACATGAAATGGATTAAATTTCTGTTTCTGAATTCTGACAAAAAGTTTAAACCAAAATTCAGTAAAAGGTTTTGTAATGTAATAGGAAATAATATCAAATCCGAATATATTTTTTGAGATGAAGATTTCCTTGTTTTCAGAGCAGGAAAACCGGTAATCCAAAACTTTCTGTTCTGAATTATTCTCCGGAATTAATAGTAACTGATAATTTGCCTTTCTTACTTCCGAATCATATTTATTCTCTATAAAATATTCAATGTCAAACTCTTCCATCAGAACGAAAGGTATTTTTTTTCAAACTCAGATCCAATTTCCATTAATTTATTTTGTGTTGAATTCAACAGTTTGTAAATATCGTCTTTAAATTCATCGTATGAAAGATATTTATATTGTTCGGCAAGTTTTCTGATTTTAAAACTTGTTGTATTTCCATCCTGATTTTCGTTTCTGCTTATCTTTTCTTCGTAGCGACGAACGCCATTTAAAGCATAGGCAATTGACCGCGGACACGCAGCATTTAACATCAAAAACTCCAAAACCTGCTCCCGGTTGGGAATTGAGCGGTAGTATTTGCGGTTCATATCAAACGATTCAACACAACGCAACAGATTCGACCATTCAAAACTCATCTCGGTTTCAGTGTTTCCGGCAATTTCAATTTTATAAATATCGTTTAATTTTGAGTTTATTATTCTGATAATCTGCAATCCACGTTCAATATACATCCCAATTAAAATCATTGCCCACTCTTCATCATGCAGCAGTGTTGCATAAATTTTACTACCCACAATCGAAGTTTGATCTGAAATCATTTGCGAAAAATCGAAAAGCCCGGTGGTTAAATATATCTCCGGCGGATAGTTTATTACCAAATGATAGTATTTATTGATGGCCTCCCAAAGGTCAGTAGATATTGCATTTCTTGCTCCACGTGCATTTTCACGCGCACTCGTTACATTGCTGATAATCGAATTCGGGTTTTGTGCATCGAGCCCAATTTTAAACAACACATCCCTTTCGTTAATGTCTTCCATATCAAAAATCCCTGCCATGTAAAGCATTGATTCCAGTACAAATTTTCTGTCATATGTTTTTAATATTGGTGCATCGAGCGATGAAAAATAATTTGCTTTGCTGTATCTCGCCAAATGATCGGCACGTTCAATATTACGCCCCATCCAATATAAGTTATTTGCAACTCTTGATAACATAATTTTACTTTTTCATCAATTCAAAAACCATTAATCCAACACCCAGGTATCTTTTGAACCACCACCCTGCGATGAATTTACAATCAAATTCCCCCTTTTCAATGCTACGCGTGTCAATCCGCCTTTTAGAATATATTCAGTATTTTTACCCATTAAACTAAAAGTTCTCAAATCAATATGGCGGGGTTCAAATTCACTTGTTTCCTCAATAAATGTAGGGTGCACGGAAAGACTCATAATTGGCTGGGCAATGTATTTCCGGGGAGTATCTTTAATCCTTACTTTAACTTCTTCAATTTGCCCACGTGTTAACGTCGTGCCAATTGTAATACCATAACCACCCGATTCGTCAACTGGTTTTACCACCAATTTATCAATGTTTTCAAGCACATATTTCATGTCATCTTCACGCTCACAACGGTAGGTTCTGACATTATTTAAAATTGGTTCCTCACCAAGATAATATTTTATAATGTCAGGCACATAGTTATAAACGGCTTTATCGTCAGCCACACCGGTGCCCGGTGCATTTGCAAGAGTAACATTTCCGGCTCTGTAGGCATTCATAAGGCCCGGTACACCCAGCATTGAATCTTTCCTGAAACAAAGCGGATCAATAAATTCATCGTCAACCCGTCGGTAAATTACATCAACTCTTTGTGGCCCGCGAATTGTTTTCATGAAAACGAAATCCTTTTCAACGTACAAATCTCTTCCTTCCACCAGCGAAACACCCATCTTTTGCGCCAAAAACGAGTGTTCAAAATATGCAGAATTATACATACCTGGTGTAACAACTACAACATTTGGTGTGTCTGTATTTGCAGGTTTTACTGTTTTTAAAATCTCAAGCAAATGTTCCGGATATTGATAAACTGTTTTTACTTTCAGCTTATTAAACAGCTCGAACAAGGACTTTTTTAATGCCATCCGGTTTGATAAAACATAACTCACGCCTGAAGGGCAGCGCAAATTATCTTCCAAAATGTAATATTCGCCGTCTGTGTGCTTTATCAAATCGGTTCCTGAAATGTGGGTATAAATACCACCTTCAGGAGTAAAATCAACCATTTCCTTTAAGTAGTTCTTTGAAGAAAAAATCAGGTCGGCCGGTACAACTTTATCTTTTAAAATGAACTTTTTATGATAAATGTCGTGCAGAAAAAGATTTATTGCCTTGTTTCGCTGAATAACTCCTTTTTCGAGTTTCATCCACTCATCATTTGGAATAATTCTGGGGAAAAGATCAAATGGAAAAATCCGTTCGTTGGCTTTATTATCTTCAGAATAAACTGCAAAAGTAATTCCCTGGTTAAAAAATGCTGTTTTCACGTCATTGTTTATACGCTGGAAATCTGAAATGCTAAGCTGATTAAAACGCTCTACAATAGTCTTATAATGATCTTTTGGATCATTTAAACTTGTGTAAACTTCATCGAAATGCAGGTTTTCAAATTTTTGCGAATCAAGGATTCCGTTCATTATCTGTTCCATATCCCAATGTGTTATTAATTTTAATCTATTCTGACAATGGTACAATAATAATTATTATTGTTTTTCATTATGACACAATAATAGTTAATTTCCAATCAATTTGACAATAAACATAGCGGTTTAACTAATTAATAATACAATTAATTAAAATTATGAAGCGAATGTTAAGTGATTCAGCTTTGCGCCATTAATTTTATGAGTATTACAGTTTAAACATTGTTTGTTTTCTTTTTCAAAATCGGTTTTTAACATTAATTGTTAAACTCTAAAATCTTCAATTCGATAATCCTTTGTATTTTGCCGCATCAAACTTTACAATCATGGAAACTTCGAAAAAAATCTACGTTTTACTTGTGCTGATAACAACAGTAGTTGTTTTGATTTTTGCCCAATCCATCATTATCCCTTTCATACTCGCTGTTCTGTTTTGGTACTTAATCAGGGTAATTAAACTGATTATGACAAAAGCTAAATTAATAGCCAGGTTACCTGAATGGATGCTTACCATAATTTCATCCATATTTTTATTAAGTATTTTATTGATGATAATAAATATAATTACAAATAATATTCAGCAACTATCTGACACACTGCCTGTATATCTTGCAAATATCAATAACATAACGACCGGATTAAACAACCAGTTTAATTTCGACTTTAACCTGGCTTTCAGAAATTTTGCTAAAAACCTTGAATTTGCCGGAATATTTACGGGAATACTAACTGCACTAACCGGAATATTTAGTAATGCCGTAACAATTTCACTGTACCTGCTTTTTTTAATACTCGAAGAAAAAATGTTTCCGGCAAAATTTAAGGCAATGTATGCCAGTAAAAGTGAATATGAAAAAGTTAAAAATATAATCGGTAAGATTGACAAATCAATTATCAATTACATTGCCTTAAAAACTGTAATAAGCTTGATAACAGGTGTTTTAAGTTACTTTACACTTCTTTTTATTGGAGTTGATGCTCCGGCGTTTTGGGCGTTCCTAATTTTCATCCTCAATTTTATCCCGAATATCGGTTCTCTTATAGCAACAGGTTTTCCGGCTATTTTTGCACTGCTACAATTCGGAGAATTTAAGCAGGGAATTCTTGTCCTGACTTTTGTAGGATCAATTCAACTGGTTGTAGGAAATTTTATCGAACCAAGAATCATGGGCAATTCGCTTAATATCAGTCCGCTTGTTGTAATTATTACCCTTGTAATCTGGGGTGTAATGTGGGGAATTACCGGCATGTTACTCAGTGTTCCAATCACAGTAATTCTCATAATAATTATGGCCGAATTTCCTTCAACACGCCGGTTTGCTGTTTTATTAAGTCAGGATGGAAAATTAAATACAATTGAAAATGAAAAAATATAAAATGAAAAAAATTAGAGCACTGCTTTTTCTGATGTTTGGTTTAAACAGTTTAATCACATTTTCGCAACCAAAAATTATTTTTGATACTGATATTGGTGGCGATGCCGATGATTTGGGGGCAATTGCAATGTTGCACAATTATGTTTCCCGCGGCGACTGCGAATTACTGGCGGTTATGTGCTGGAGCGATGATATTTATGCTGTTCCGGCAATTGATGCAATAAACAGGTTTTATCTGCACCCGAATATTCCAATCGGAACAAGAAAAGATGGCACTTCTAAAAGCGAAACTAATTATAATCAGGCAATTGCCGGCAATTTTGAATATAAATTAACTTACGACGACGTTCCTGAAGCTGTAGATTTATACCGTAAAATACTCAGTGCGGCAGCTGACACAAGTATTACCATTGTAACAGTTGGGCCACTTAAAAATATAGAGCGTTTACTACAGTCAAAAGCTGATAAATACACGAGTTTAAACGGATCAGAACTGATTTCGAAAAAAGTAAAAGAGTTTGTGATAATGGGCGGCAAATTTCCAAAAGGTGATGACGAGTGGAACTTCAATGGAAATATGCCCGGCGTAACAAAATACGTATTAAACAACCTGAAAGTACCTGTAGTTTTTACGGGATTCGAACTTGGTGTTCAGATTAAGACAGGTAAAATTTTCAACGGAATTGATGAAGAAACCCCATTATACAAGGGATTTATGTATTTCAGCCAGCATGCCCCGTGGATAAAAGATCAGTATAAAGGAAAAATACTCGACAATTCAACTTTTGACCAAACCGCAGTTTTATACGCAGTAAATGGCGGAGTTGGAGTGCTTTGGGAGAAAATTACGGGAGGATTTTGCGAAGCTGACAATAAAGGAGGAAATAAATGGGTGAAACGTGAAAACTCGAACCACTCGTACCTTAAGCTGATTGAGAAACCTGAGTTTATGGCTATTCTGATTGAAGCAATCATGCTCAACCGTTTCGACGATATTATTCCACCCGACGAGAACTGATTAATGCTGATCCATTAAAAAATATTTTCATTGCATGTTTTGAAGCACGTCAACCAGGTGTTTCCAGAATTTTGCGGTGGTTTCAATATCCAGCCGTTCATCGGGCGAGTGTGCTCCCCTGATTGTCGGGCCAAAAGAAACCATATCCAAGCCGGGATATTTTTGGAGGAAAAGGCCGCATTCCAAACCCGCGTGAATTGAACGCACAACCGGTTCAACTCCAAATAGCTTTTTGTAGGATTCGACAGTAATTTTAAGCAAATCAGAATCAGGATTTGGCGCCCAGCCGGGGTAACCGTCAGAATGTTCAACTACTGCCCCGGCAAGTTTAAAAACTGATTCAACCATTTCGGCAGCCATAATTTTACGGCTTTCAATTTCACTGCGCTGGCTGGTTGTAACCCTTATTTTATTGTTATCAATAAACTTTACCGAAGCAAGGTTCGTTGATGTTTCAACCATATTTTCCATGCGGCTGCTCATTTCCAGAACTCCGTGCGGACAAGCGAAAAGCGAATACAGTAAATTTTTTCCGGTTTTAGCATCAATTACAAATTCGGGAGTTTCAACAGTTTTTATTTTCAGTTGCAACCCGGGTTCATTTTTTTCAAATTCTGTTTTTAACCCTTCCGAAAATTCGTTAAAATCAGAAACAACATTTTCTTTAAGATTTGCAGAAACCGTAACAACCGCAAATGCCTCCCGGGCAATTGCATTTCGCAGATTTCCGCCATTAAAATCCGAAAGTTTTGCATTGTATTTTTGAATAATTTTCCATAGAAAACGGGTTAGAATTTTATTTGCATTACCCCGGTTTTTATGAATATCATCACCCGAATGTCCTCCGGTTAAACCTGAAACAGAAATCATGAAAGCTGTTGATTTTTCTGAAACCGGTTCTCCGGTATAACTGAAAGTTGCCACAGTGTCAATTCCACCGGCACAACCAATAAAAATTTCGCCTTCATCTTCCGAGTCGAGGTTTAATAAAACCGAACCCGATAAAAATCCGGGCTGCAGGTTAAATGCGCCGGTTAAACCGGTTTCTTCATCAACTGTAATCAAACATTCAAGCGGCCCGTGTTTTATTTCCTGTGAAGTTAAAACTGCAAGTTGTGCCGCAATTCCAATCCCGCAATCGGCGCCAAGTGTAGTTCCGTTGGCTTTTACCCATCCGCCTGAAATTATGGGTTCAATTGAATCGTTATCGAAATCAAAAACTTTATCGCTGTTCTTTTCGCAAACCATGTCCATGTGAGTTTGCAATATTACAGTTTTTGCATTTTCAAAACCTGGGGTTGCTGATTTCATAATCAACACATTCCCAATTTTATCGGTCTTTGCATTCAACCCATTTTCAGAAGCAAAATCAAGCAGAAATTGTCTTATTTTTTCTTCCTTTTTCGAGGGGCGCGGAACCTTACAAATCTGTTCGAAATAGCTAAATAAGGGTTGCGGGTGTAATTTATTTAATACGGACATAAAATTTTATAATTTGAAAACAAATATGAGAAATGAATCTTTAAATATATAGCACATTTGTCAAAGTCGTTAATAATAATTCTAAAATGAACCAAATGCTTATTCAAATCTTTAAATGTATTTAAAATAAAACCCGGAAAACGTATATTTGAACTGTAACATTAACTATATGAAACTAAATATTTTAACACTTTCAATTATAATAATCATCCTTGTTTACGGAAGCAAAACAACTAATGGTCAAATTCCGTCATCAGGTTCAAAGAGTAGCGGTAAAGATTTCAAATTCATGCCAATTCCATATATAAACTACGATCGCACACAGGATTTTTCATTCGGCTTAATACCAATTGCTATGTATGGTTTGAATAAAAACGATACAATTTCACCTACTTCAATTTCGGGAGGTTTTGGTATGTACACTACCAATAAATCATGGTTTGTTTTGCAGTTTAACAAATGGTATTTTAACGAAGACAGGTACCGGGCAATACTTATAGCAGGTACCGGTGATTTTAATTCTCAGTTTTATTTGGAATTACCTGTTTTTAGCGATTTTATTGATTATTCAACGGCAGTTGGCTTTTTTAAAATTGAATTGCAAAGAAAGATTAAAGGGAATTTATATGCGGGATTGAATTATTTACATTTGAAACTGCTCACACAATTTGAGATTAATGATAACATGGATAACAAGCCGCAACAAAAGGCAAATCTAAACGGTTTGGGTGCGATAATTTCATTGGATGAACGCGATGATGTTTATTATCCTCACAAGGGATTGATTACCAATTTAAAATATAACGCTTTTCCTGAATTTGCAGGTAACAATTTTGTTTCGAATAAGATGGAACTGGATATCAACAAATTTTTTGAAATGAAAAACAAACGCGATATCATTGGAGTTAGGCTTTACACCGGAATTGGAATTGGCGACCTGAATTTTAATCAGCAATTTGTAGTTGGCAACAATGATATCAGAGGATATACCGAGAACAAATACCGAGGGAAACAAATTATAGCCCTTTAGGGTGAATACCGGTGGAATCCAAAGGAGAAACTCGGATTTGTCGGATTTGCAGGAGTGGCCTCAGTTTTTTCAGGAATAAATGAAAGCGATAACGGAAAATTGCTGCCATCTGTTGGTACCGGTTTTCGGTATCTGGTTTTTCCAAAAAACCACATGAACGTTGGGATGGATTTTGCAGCCGGAGTTGGCGACTGGGGGATTTATTTTAAAATTGGCGAAGCCTTTTAAACCTGCAATTCTTTAAACCCTATTAACTTTTGTCTTTTCTCATCCCACAATCTTAATTTTAATGTTTTAAGGCTTTTTAGAAAAGTTACAGGTTCAACTTCTTTAAAAATCTGATTTTCGTTGTAACATTTTTCAAGTTTGTAATTTGGAATCCGGGCATTAATATGGTGAATATGATGATAACCAATATTCCCCGAAAACCATTGCAACAGTTTTGGGAATTTCACAAACGAACTTCCTTCAATGGCAATTTCCCGGTAATTCCAGTCACTGTTCCGCACCCAACTCACATCTTCGAACTGGTGCTGTAAATAGAACAACCAAAAACCGGCAATAGCTGCTATATATAAAATTGCTATTTGCACTATCAGAAATTCAAAAAAACCAATTGCCCAGCTCATCAAAGCAAATAAAACCAATAATCCGAAATTGGTTAAATGAACATTTAGTTTTTCTTTTCTGCTCATATCTTTATTGATTACACGGTTTTCGCCCAGAAAAACATAAAGCGAACCTACACCAAACATAGTAATCGGGTGTCTGTAAACTTTATACTGAAACCGTTTCCATTTGCTGCTTTTTAAGAATTCATCAACCGTCATTGTCCAAACATCGCCTTCACCTCTTTTATCGAGATTGCCAACAGTTGCATGATGATTCATGTGTTTTTTGTGCCAGTTAAAGTAAGGGGTAAAAGTAAATATGCCCAATACTACACCAACGAAAGTATTGGCTTTCTGCGACCTGAAAAACGAACCATGCCCGCAATCATGAAAAATAATAAACAGGCGCACAAGGAACCCTGCAGCAACAACAGCTAAAACCGCAGTTATCCAGTACGAAACCGACAAGCTAAAAGCAATTAAAACCCACAAAACAACATAAGGAACAAAAGTATTTACTATTTGCCAGATACTCTTCCAAATATCAGGAGTCTGGTATTTTGATATATTTTTATTGAATTCCGCCCAGGGATTTGCTTCTCCGTTTTTTATTTCGTCAAACTTCATCTTTTTATTATTTAAAAATACTATTTAAACGATTATGTGTTGAGTATGTTCTAAAAACAAATCGATTAAAATATAAAACATTAAATTTCAATAATTTAAGTTGTAAATCTTTGTCAGTTCCAATCCGGAAAATCTAAGATTTATATAGTAAATATTACTCGTGCTGAAAAGATTAAAAATAAAATGAAGTAATTGTTTTTGGCTTCAGTTGAGAAATCAATAACCTCAGCTGCACTAAACAAATGAATTTGCAACACTCCCGATTACTTCTTTAAACTGAAACAAAAATTACAATTATTACAGTTTAAAATCACAAAACAAATTGGCAAAAAATCATGGTAAACAATTACTAATAAAACGGTGTTTCTAAAACTAACCTTGTAAGAATTACAGTAAACATTAAAAACATATGAAAAAAGGAAGACTTGAAGCTTTTAGCGATGGAGTGCTGGCAATCATCATTACAATTATGGTTTTAGAAATGAAAGTGCCGCATGGCCATGATTTTGCGTCGCTGAAACCTTTGTTGCCGGTAATTACAAGCTATATACTAAGTTTTATTTATATAGGAATTTACTGGAATAATCACCATCATTTAATGCATACTGTAAATCATGTAAATGGTAATGTTTTATGGGCAAATCTTCACCTGCTTTTCTGGTTGTCATTGGTTCCGTTTGTTACAGGCTGGATGGGCGAAAACCAGTTTGCTGTTATTCCGGTTGCCTCGTATGGTTTTATTCTGTTAATGGCTGCAATAGCGTATTTTATTCTGCAATCAATTATATTAAAACAACATGGTAAAAATTCAGTGTTGGCAAAAGCAATTGGCAACGATATAAAAGGGAAAATATCACCAATTCTTTATATAACAGGCATTTTTTTATCATGGCTTAGTCCGCTGGTTGCTGGTGGAATCTACACGCTTGTTGCATTTATCTGGCTGATTCCTGACAAACGGATTGAACGAATTTACAATGAACAGCATAAAGATTAACAACCTGTAAATCCTGTTCAATTCATTCTTTAAAAAGGAATTGCAGCCCAATATCAATATTCATATTTTAAAAACCGGCTGATTTTGTTTTCCTCTCCTGCCCTTGCCTTTTATTAAAAATGTTATTTCATATTAAAGTCTAAACTTTTATTAGTGTAATTTTATATCCTGTTTTTGTTTTTTCAATAATGTTCGAAAAAATGAAATCATGAAAAACTGATTACTGCAGTTAAAAAATAATACGATGTGCACTGTTACTCAAATCTAAAATCAATAAATCTGCAAATATGAAAATACTTCATACCTCCGACTGGCATCTTGGAAAACGGCTCGAAAATTTTTCAAGAATGGACGAACAACAGGAAGTGTTAAATGAAATCTGTGAAATTGCCAATTTCGAGAATGTGGATGCCGTGCTTGTTGCCGGCGATTTGTTCGACACATTTAATCCTCCAACCGAAGCAATCGACATGTTGTACAAAACCTTGAAAAAACTTAGCAACAACGGAAAGCGACCGGTTATTGCCATTGCCGGGAACCACGATTCCCCTGATCGTATAGAAGCTCCCGACCCGCTGGCACGCGAATGCGGGATAATTTTTACAGGTTACCCAAATTCTGTTGTTCCTAAATTTGAATTGGAATCCAGTTTGCAAATCGTAAAAAGCGAAGAGGGATTTATTGAAATTCAACTTCCCGGAAATACAACACCACTGCGGGTTTTGCTCACGCCTTACGCCAGTGAAATAAGGCTAAAAACATCCCTCGGTCACGAAAACAGCGAAGAAGAACTAAGAAATGTGCTTCAGCAAAACTGGAGTAGCTTGGCCGGTAAATATTGCAACAACCAGGGTGTGAATATTCTTGTAAGCCACCTTTTTATTGTTGAAAAAGGTAGTGCCTTGCCCGAAGAACCTGCCGATGAAAAACCAATATTACATGTTGGCGGTGTTCAAGCCGTTTACACCGAAAATATTCCCGGACAAATTCAATATACAGCTTTGGGACATTTGCACCGGATGCACGCGGTTGACCGCGAATCAAAAGTTTTTTACTGTGGAAGTCCGCTTTCATACAGTTTTGCCGAGGCCAGCCAGCAAAAATATGTTCTGATTTTGGATGCAAACCCCGGAGAAAAGGTAAAAGTTACTGAAAAACCACTGACAAAAGGAAAAAAATTATTGCGCTATAAAGCCGAAGGAATGGAAGATGCCATAAACTGGTTAACCCAAAACCCTGATTGTCTGGTAGAACTCACATTGGTTACCGACACATTTTTAACCGCTCAGGAACGTAAACAAATCAGCACTGCACATAATGGAATTGTTACAGTAATTCCTGAAGTTACAAACCCAAATGAATTTGTCGCATCCAATAAAAAAGGCATCGATTTAAGCAAAAATATGAGCGAGCTTTTCCGTGATTATTTCAAACATTCCAAAGGCCAGGACCCAAACAATGAGATTATGGAACTTTTCACGGAAATTCTTGCTGAAGAAAATGATACACAAAACTAATTGACCACGGATTACGCGGATTAACACAGATTAAAATTTGAAAT
>DAOPKR010000042.1:0-31233 GCA_035391305.1 Draconibacterium sp. | reverse complement strand
CCGATGAATATTTAAGGTTGGCTTACCACGGTTTGCGGGCAAAAGACAAATCATTCAATGCAACCCTGAAAACTGAATTCGATGAAAGAATAGGTAAAATAAATGTAATTCCACAAGACCTGGGCAGGGTGATTTTAAATTTAATAAGCAATGCTTTTTACGCTGTGACCGAGAAAAAGAAAGCCGCACACACCTCCGGAGCTGAACTTTTTGAACCAACAGTAACAGTGCGCACTTCTTTACTTTCACCTTCGGAGCGACAAAAAAAAGCTATTTTAATTTCGGTAACCGACAACGGAAATGGGGTACCACAAGCATTGCTCGACAAAATATTTCAGCCATTTTTTACAACAAAACCAACAGGTGAAGGAACGGGGCTTGGATTAAGTATGAGTTATGAAATTGTTACAAAAGCACATAACGGAGAGTTAAAAGTTGAAAATATGGAAGGTGAAGGTGCTACATTTACGATAATACTTCCGGTGTAGAATATACAATTAAAACTTACATAAAAACATGAAAATACTGGTAGTTGACGACGAAAAAGACATTAAAACATTATTTGAACAGCGTTTCAGAAAAGAAATCAGGAATAACGACCTTGAGTTTGCCTTTGCTTTTTCGGGCGAAGAAGCGTTAAGTTGTATGGAAACATATAAACACGAGGCCGTTCTGATTCTTTCTGACATAAACATGCCGGGCATGAGCGGACTCGATTTACTTGAACAGATAAAAAAGAAAAAACAAACTCCACCACCCTATGTAATGATGATTACTGCCTATGGCGATTCGGACAATTACAAACGTGCCATGGAACTGGGCGCCGACGACTTTCTTACAAAACCCGTTGATTTTATAGTGCTTAAAGAAAAAATTAAATCCTTTGAAGTATGACAAAGATTCTTGTTGTTGATGACGAAACTGATCTTGAAATTCTTGTTAAACAAAAATTCAGGAAAAAAATCAGAGACCAGCAATACAAATTTATTTTTGCGGTGAATGGCAGACACGCCCTTGAGCAATTACAGGAACATGCCGATGTTGATATTGTATTGAGCGATATAAATATGCCCGAAATGGATGGACTTACTTTACTGACGAAATTAAGTGAGCAACATTCTATTCTTAAATCGGTAATTATTTCTGCATACGGCGACATGGCAAACATACGCACAGCAATGAACCGGGGAGCCTACGATTTTATAACAAAACCTGTTGATTTTAATGATTTGGAACTGACCATTGAAAAAACAGTCAAACAGGTGATTCAGATGCGCGAAACACTCAGGGCAATAAAAGAAAACAATATTCTGAAAATGTATGTCGATGAAACTGTATTGAATTTCATGGACACACGCGAATTTGAATCAGCTTTACTGACAAACGAAACAATTGAAGCTTCGGTTGCATTTATTGATATCTGCGGGTTTACATCAATTAGTGAAAACGAAACACCTGACAATGTTGTAAAACTACTGAACAGTTATTTCGATGTAATGGTAAATGAAATTATTACTAATGGCGGGTTTGTCGATAAATTTATCGGTGATGCAATAATGGCAGTTTTTCGTGGCGATTTTCACTTAGACAGGGCTATTGATGCATGTTTGGCCGTAAGAAACAAAATAGCTGCTCTTCCGCCTGTTTCCGACAATGTTAATTTCAAACCCAGTGTTTCTATCGGTATAAACAGTGGCGAAATGATTTCAGGAAATATTGGCTCATCAAGCTTGCGCAGGTTGGATTATACAGTTATTGGCGATGTTGTAAATACTGCCCAGCGTTTGCAATCGTCAGCCGCACCCGGACAAGTAGTTATCAGTGAAAAATCATATCAAAAAGTAAAAGAATTTTTTAAATGCGAAAGGATTGGAGAAATGACCTTTAAAAACAAAGCCGGTGTTGTGTTGATTTATGAAGTTCTTGAGTAAGGAATTGAATGATTGGTCTATTAATAAAGTATGAAGAATTTTAAACTTCAATTTTAAAAACGATGAGTAAAACAAATAAAATTGAATGGAATACAATTTTTTCGGTTTCATCCATTCTATATCCAGTATCAGGTTTGTTTATTGCTGTGGTTGCATTAAAGGGATTTATGATTCCAAACAGTTTTCTCGATGGTGGTGTTACAGCAATTTCGATTCTGGTAAATAAAGTATTTCATATTCATATCAGTATTTTACTCATTGTTTTTAACATTCCTTTTTTAGTAATCGGATATCATAAACTGGGAAAAACCTTTATTGTTCAGTCGCTTATCGCCATACTGATAATGGCAATTCTTATGTTTTTTGTTAAAATACCAACCGTTACAAAAGATAAGGTGCTCATTGCCGTTTTTGGTGGTTTTCTTATGGGACTCGGTATCGGACTTGTTATTAGAGGTGGAGCAGTAATCGACGGGCTTGAAATTATTGCCCATTATACAACTAAAAGAGTGGCATTTACCACAAGTGAAATTATCATGCTCTTCAACTCGCTGGTGATTTTGGGCGCTGCCATCGAGTTTGGACTTGAAACTGCCATGTATTCAATTCTTGTTTATTATACTGCAATGAAAACTTCAGACTATGTAGTTGATGGTTTTGAAGAATTTACAGCGCTCCATATTATTTCAAAAGAACACGAACTTATTAAGTCTCTTATTGTTAACGATTTTGGAAAAGCTATAACGGTTTATAAGGGCGAACGTGGATTTCTGCCCGGATCGTTCAACATAAAACATGATGTTGATATAATAATGACGGTAGTTACACGACTTGAAATACACAGAATGAAACATGAAGTTTCAATGATTGATAATGATGCTTTCTTTTTTGTGCAAAGTATAAAAGAAGTAAAAGGAGGCATCATTAAACAATCGAGCATAAAAGCATAAAAGCATTCATAAACAAACCCATTTGATCTTTTAAACTTATGAACACAGGAAAATTAAAACGATTTATTATTAACAAATTACAATCAGAACTTTCAGATAAACTAACCTACCACGGCGTTCAACATACATTGCATGTACTAAAAATGTGTAATAAATATATTAAACGTATGCATATTGAAGCACATGATGCCTATTTACTACGCACAGCAGCTCTTTTGCATGACACTGGTTTTATCTGGGATTTTGATAATCACGAAAACGCAAGCATTAACTACACCGCTAAATTATTACCCGACTGGAATTATTCCGATCATGAAATAAACTTGATAATTGATATGATAAATGCAACTAAAAAGCCACAACTAACTTCAAATATATTAGAAGAAATATTAGCCGATTCAGACCTTGATTATCTTGGCACCAACTACTTTTATAAGGTTGGAAACAAACTATATAAAGAGTTACTGGCTTATAATAAAATTTCAACGGAAGAAGAATGGGATAAAATTCAGGTACAATTTTTAAGAGACCATCATTACCACACTCCTTTTGCCCAAAAATACCGCGAACCCGTTAAACAAAAACATTTAAATGAAATTCTGGATAAATGGGGATGGAAATAATTTTTTATCCCAGTTAAATTGATCTTTTAACTTTTTGCATTTTTAACAATACCTGGAAATACCTCAACCCGTCCGGTTTCGAAACCAAATTACCAATAATTCATCTTACAAATTCCCATTAAGTTCTAATTTGATTTTATTTAAACATTTATATATAAACTGTTTCCAACCGAACTCGAAAATTATAGTATAAAAGTTTTATCAACTTTAGCATCCGGTTTCTTGTTATTACAGTTAATTATGATTTTCAGATTTTATATAGCCGGAAAATCATTTTCTTAATTATTTACGGCACTATCTGTTTAAAATGAAAAGCTAAAAAACTCACTATTTAAACTGAACTGCAAAAAATGCAAATAAAACTAACAATTCCAGTATTCCTTATTTCAATTCTTTTCTTCTCAAACTCCTGTTCAACAAAGCGCGGTAACCAATACAATTCATGGTCTGAATATCTGGGTGGTCCCGACAGAAATCATTTTTCAACTCTTGCTGAAATTGACTCGAACAATGTTCAGAATTTAAAAATTGTATGGACATATTCCGCCCCCGACAGCGGGCAAATGCAAATGAACCCGATTATGGTAAATAACACTGTTTATGGTGTAACGGCTGGTTTAAAAGCCTTTGCTTTGGATGCTGAAACCGGAAAAGAACTGTGGTTGTATTCTGATTCTGCCTCATCAAACGGAGTAAGCCGGGGTGTTGCATACTGGGAAAATAAGATTGATAAACGCATTTTTTACTCAGTTGGCGCAAATTTGCTCGCTTTAAATGCAAGTAACGGAAAACCAATCAAAACGTTTGGAGATAACGGAAAAGTAAATCTTCACATCGGTTTACCTGAATCAGCACAAGACAAATACATAACAAGCAACACTCCCGGAACTATTTACAAAGATTTGATTATCATGCCTGTTCGGGTTGCTGAGGATGCGGGTGCTGCTCCGGGTGATATTCGCGCTTTTGATGTTCGATCAGGAGAATTGCGCTGGACATTTCATACAATCCCCCACCCTGGTGAAATGGGCTACGAAACCTGGCCTGCAGAAGCTTATAAAAACACAAATATCGGCGCAGTAAATAACTGGGCGGGCATGGCAATTGACGAAAAAACAGGTACCATTTTTATTCCACTTGGCTCCGCAGCACCCGATTTTTACGGAGGAAACAGAACTGGAGCCAATCTGTTTGCCAACTGTCTGCTTGCACTTGATGCAAACGATGGAACTTATAAATGGCATTATCAAACAACGCATCACGATTTATGGGACAGAGATTTACCCGCTCCACCCAACTTAATAACCGTTTCTAAAAATGGAAAACAAATTGACGCTGTGGCTCAAATAACTAAGCAGGGGACTATTTTTGTTTTCGACAGAGAAACGGGCGAGCCGGTGTTTCCAGTCAATGAAATGCCGGCGCCGGCTTCTGTGCTAAACGGCGAGCAAGCCTGGGCAACACAGCCGGTTCCTTCATTACCTTTGCCATTCGCAAAGTCAGCATATCAATTAACTCAAAATGATATCAGCCCGTATGCAAACAACAAAGACGAACTCAGGGAAATTTTGCAAAACTCTGATAAAAGATTATTCGCACCTCCCGGCACATCAAATGTTTTGTTGTTGCCGGGTTACGATGGTGGGGCAGAATACGGCGGTGCCGGCGCCGATCCGCAAAATGGTATTATATATGTAAACGCCAATGAAATGGCCTGGTATTTACGAATGGAAGAAAACGAAAAACTATCGGCAAATAATCAGTTTTCCGTTGGTGAGCAAACCTACCGAAACTTTTGTATGGTTTGTCATGGAGCTGATAAAACAGGAAATGCAGCAAGCGGATATTCAAACCTGACTCTAATTTCTCAAAAGCTAACTCAGCAAAATGTGCATCAGATTATAAGTAATGGGAAAGGAAAAATGCCAGGTTTTCCGGTCATTTCGAAAGAAGAAAGGGAAAATTTGGTTGCTTATTTATTTGGTGTTGAAAAGAGGGAAGCGGTTTCTGTTAATTTATCAGCTGTTCAGCAGGATAGTTACAAATTTACCGGTTATAATAAATTTTTAGACGACAATGGATTACCAGCCATTTCTCCGCCATGGGGAACGCTAACTGCAATTGATTTGAATTCAGGTGAACACATTTGGCAAAATACTTTGGGAATAACACCGGAATTACCCAACCAGGATACAAATCCAACCGGGTGTGAAAATTATGGCGGCCCGGTAATAACTGAAAATGGTTTGCTTTTTATTGCCGGAACAAAAGATGGGTTTTTCCGTGTTTTCAACAGGTTCACAGGAAAATTACTCTGGCAAACAAAACTTCCGGCAGCATCGTTTGCTACACCGGCAATGTATAGTATTGATGGTAAACAATACATTGTACTCGCATGCGGTGGCGAAAAACTCGGAACTCCAAAGGGAAATACAATTGTTGCATTTGGACTGCACTGAAGTTAAATAATCTTCTATTTTATATTTTCAAAAATGAAATAGAAAAAATCTTCCAATTATTTCAGGATAAATTTTTTTTAAAGAAAAATTAATCGTAAATTAGTTCATTCTTAAATAAGAATAATTCTCATTTAAGTATTATTGACAAAAATATGAACACAGAAGAAATCAGAAACAGATTGACAGACAGAGGTTTAAAAGTTACTCCTCAAAGAATGGCGATTTTGGAAGCAATTTATAACCTTAAAAATCATCCAACTGCTGAGAATATAATTGATTATATAAAAAAAATGTACCCAAACGTAGCCACTGGAACAGTGTATAAAGTTTTAGGCGTTTTAGTTGAAAACCGTTTAATCAAAAAAGTTACTACTGAAAAAGATGCAATGCGATACGATGGTGTAATGGAAAGTCATCATCATCTATATTGTCAGGATACTGAATTAATAAAAGATTATTTTGATGAAGAACTGGATGAGTTACTTCAGAAGTATTTTGAAAAGAAAAACCTTCCCGGTTT
The DNA here is from genome assembly GCA_035391305.1 of Draconibacterium sp. Classification (GTDB taxonomy): domain Bacteria; phylum Bacteroidota; class Bacteroidia; order Bacteroidales; family Prolixibacteraceae; genus Draconibacterium. The sequence continues at coordinate 24,750 of DAOPKR010000042.1, read as the reverse complement.
TAAAATTGAAGATATCATACTTCAAATAAAAGGAACATTTCAAGAACATTTTTAATAACATAATAAAAGTAATATGGAACACAATTCTGAAAACATGAGCAAATGCCCCGTAACAGGCGCAACAGGTAAACACATTATTGGTGGTAGCGGAACAAAAAACCGCGATTGGTGGCCCAATCAGTTAAAACTTAACATTCTTCGACAGCACTCTTCAAAATCAAATCCAATGGGCGAAGAGTTTGACTATGCAAAGGAATTTAAAAGTCTCGATTTGAAAGCAATAAAAAAGGATCTTCACCAACTAATGACAGATTCGCAGGACTGGTGGCCTGCTGATTTTGGCCATTACGGTCCACTTTTTATCAGGATGGCATGGCACAGTGCCGGTACATATCGTATTGGTGATGGACGTGGTGGTGCAGGAGGCGGACAACAACGTTTTGCACCGTTAAACAGCTGGCCCGATAATGTAAATCTGGATAAGGCACGAAGATTACTTTGGCCAATCAAACAAAAATATGGTAAAAAAATATCATGGGCCGACCTCATGGTTCTTACCGGTAATGTAGCGCTTGAATCAATGGGATTCAAAACTTTCGGTTTTGCCGGAGGTCGTGCAGATGTTTGGGAACCTGAAGAAGATGTGTATTGGGGTTCAGAAACCAAATGGCTGGATAATGATGAAAGAAATCTGGATTTAAGTGAAACGGATAATCCGCTCGCCGCTATTCAAATGGGTCTTATATACGTAAATCCCGAGGGGCCTGGCGGAAACCCTGATCCAATAGCAGCAGCAAATGATATCAGAAATACATTTGCCCGGATGGCTATGAATGATGAAGAAACCGTGGCATTAATTGCAGGAGGACATACTTTTGGTAAAACTCATGGTGCTGGAGATGCAGCAAATGTTGGGGTTGAACCGGAAGCTGCGGATATTGAAGAACAAGGTTTGGGATGGAAAAGCAAGTTTGGTTCAGGAAAAGGCGGTGATACAATATCGAGTGGATTGGAAGTAACATGGACACAAACTCCTGCCAAATGGAGTTACTACTTCTTCGATAATCTGTTTAAATACGATTGGGAACTTACAACCAGTCCGGCCGGAGCAAAACAATGGGTTGCAAAAAATGCAGGAGAAGTAATTCCTGACGCGCACGATTCATCCAAAAAACATTCACCAACCATGTTAACTACCGACCTTTCGCTGCGTTTTGACCCTGCCTATGAAAAAATCTCAAAACGCTTTCATGAACATCCACTTGAATTTGCCGACGCATTTGCACGGGCATGGTTTAAGCTGACACATAGAGATATGGGGCCACGCGAACGTTATTTAGGTGCTGAAGTTCCACAGGAAGAACTTATTTGGCAAGACCCGATTCCTGTTGTAAATCATCAGCTAATTGATGAGAATGATATTGCTGAATTAAAAGTTGCTATATTAAATTCTGGTCTTTCAGTTTCACAACTGGTTTCTACTGCATGGGCATCGGCTTCCACATTTCGCGGCTCCGACAAACGTGGCGGTGCAAATGGAAGCCGTATCCGGCTTGCTCCGCAAAAAGACTGGATTGTTAATAATCCTTCTCAGTTGGCACAGGTTTTAGCAAAGCTGGAAACAATTCAACAGGAATTCAATAATTCCCAATCTAACGGGAAAAAAGTTTCTCTGGCCGATATTATAGTTCTGGCAGGCTGCGCCGGTGTTGAAAAAGCTGTAAAAAATGCAGGAATCAATGTAACTGTTCCTTTTACTCCCGGACGTATGGATGCTTCAACAGAACAGACAGATATTGAATCATTCAGTGCCCTTGAACCAGTTGCCGATGGTTTCCGTAATTATTTGAAAACAAAATATAAAGTTTCAACAGAAGAATTATTGGTTGATAAAGCACAACTTTTAACACTGACTGCGCCGGAAATGACTGTTTTAATTGGTGGAATGCGAGTTTTAAACACAAACTATGACAACTCAAAACTTGGTGTTTTCACAAAACGTCCGGAAGTACTGACTAACGATTTTTTTGTAAATCTGCTCGATATGAGTACTATATGGACACCTGCATCGGAAGACAAAGAAAAATTTGCCGGACGTGACAGAAAAACGGGAGAAGTTAAATGGACTGCTTCGCGCGCTGACCTTATTTTTGGATCAAACTCCGAACTTCGGGCAATTGCTGAAGTATATGGTAGTTCGGATGCCCAGGAAAAATTTGTTGTGGATTTTGTTTCAGCATGGAACAAAGTAATGAATCTTGATCGTTTTGATTTGCATTGATAAATCTGAAAAACAAAAATTTATCAGGTACAAAAAGCAAACAACATTTTATTACTGTAAATTACAATTTTCACCGGGCGGATTAATGTTCGCCCGGTGAAATAAATCAAATTTCGAAGTGGTGTAATCAAATGGACTGGACAATTAAAGACAACAAACTGGTTAAAGAATTTGAATTCTTAAATTTTGTGAAAGCAACAGAATTTGTAAATAAAATTGTTCCAATTGCTGAAAATGCTGATCATCATCCTGATATTATTATTCATTCATATAAAAAAGTCAGGGTTGAATTATTTACTTATTCGAAAGGTAAAATCACTGACAAGGATTATAATCTGGCCAGGGAAATTGACAAGGTAAGTTAATACAGAATCAACTTGCCATTTTTCCCTTCATCAACATTTCCACTGCATCATTCAACGAGCCCGCCCGGGTAACATTTCCAGAGTTTACAAAATAAATAACATCGGCATTTGCAATTGTATTCAGTCGGTGGGCAATAACAAGCTTTGTAGTTGTGGGCGGCAGTTTTTGCAAAATTTCATCGAGTAACTTTTCAGTTACTGTGTCAATGTTGGCAGTGGCTTCGTCGAGGATTACCAAATCGGGTTTTCGCAAAACAATTCTCATAAATGCAATGAGTTGCTTTTGTCCCAAACTTATTCCATCGCCAGAAATGTCAACTTTTGTGTCAAGCCCGTTTTCAAAACGCAGCAGCAAGCCTTCCAAACCCGAATCATTTATCATCTTTTCCACTTCTTCCTTGCTGCAATTTTTGCACGATTCATTTCCATACATAATGTTTTCGCGCACGGTACCACTAAAAAGAAATGGATCCTGCAGAATAAAACCAATTTTTAAAACCCGTTCTTCCGCTGAAAACGAACGAATATCCCGCCCATCAAGCACTACAGTTCCTTTTGTTGGATCATAAAGCCTTGCTGAAAGTGAGGCAGTAGTAGTTTTTCCACCACCTGTCGGACCAACAAATGCATAGGTTTTTCCACGTCGCAATGTAAAATTTATATTGTGCAAAACTTCCGTACCATTCGGATATGAAAACAAAACATCTTTAAAAGTAAGAATAGAATCAGCATCCACTTCCACACGGTTTTCACCGGTTTTCTGAACAAGGTTGCTTTCCAGTTCAAGGATATTGCGGATGCGATCCCAGGCTGCCAAAGCCACCTGAAAACTTGCCCACAACGAAGCCAGTTGCCGAAGCGGACCATAAAAACTATTTGTGTATGCAATAAAACTTATTAGCAAACCAACTGTAAACTGGCCCAGTGAAATAAAATGAATTCCGAACGCCAACACAATTAATAACCCAATATTCGAGAAAAGTGTGTAAACCGGCAGATATGAATTGTTGGCTATGCCTGCTTTTATTGAGGTTGCATAATTATCACGGTTCACCTCATTAAAACGATTTCTAAAATAATCACGCCGGTTGAAAGCTACTACCACTTTAAAATTGTTGAGACTTTCCTGCACTTCGGAACTCAAATTTCCAACGCTTTTAAGGTTTATTGCATTTTGCTTTTTAACCCAGGCAGCCATTATTTTTGTAAATGCCAAAATCAGGAGTGCAGGTGCAAGTGTAGCCAAACCCAATTGAATGTGAATCGATAATAAAAAAATTCCGGCACCAACCATTATTAAAATCACACGGATAAATTGCATCAGCGACTGCGAGAAAAATTGGTTTACCTTATCGGTGTCGTTGTTGATGCGCGAAATCAGGTCACCGGCTTTATTTTGGTTGAAAAAATCGAAAGGTAATTCCTGTAATTTACTAAAAACCAGGTTTCTTAAAGTATATAACATGCGCTGCCCAACATTTCCCATCAGTTTGGTTTGCAAATATCCGGCAACCAACGCAACAATGTACATAACAAGTAAAATACCGCTATAAAGCAACACTCCATCGAACTGACTGTTTTGTATGTAGTTATCAACGGTGTAACCAATTATAATTGGCCCTGCCAGGTTTAAAACGGCAGTAATTACCATCGCAATAAATGCAATTATGAGGACGTTTTTTTCCTCCACTGCATGTGCCACGAGGCTTTTAACCGAACTAAAACCCGGTTTTTTATCCTGTTTTTCCTCCGAATCGAAATTAAGATTGTAGTTCATAAACGTTTGTGCTTTGTTGCGATTCGTATATCTGTACATATTCGGGGCAAGTTGAATGCAGAAAATCGTGCTTTCCGGCAGCTATAACTTCACCTTCCATCAATAGGATAATCTGGTCGAAATCCTTTACAGGTTCAATTTTTTGAGTTACTGAAACAAGCGTCAAATCATTGTAATTCTTTAAAACATTTCCCAAAATTTTTGCTTCTGTTTGCGGATCAACACGAGCGGTAAAATCATCAAGCAACAAAATTTTTGGGTTCAGTGCAAGAGCCCGGGCAAGCATGATCCGTTGTTTTTGGCCACCCGATAAACTTGTTCCGCGTTCAGAAACAATTGTATCCAGCTTTTTGGGCAGTGTTTCAACAAACTCACGTATTTCGGCTGTATCTATGGCCTTTCGCAACGATTCGTCGGTAACTGTATCGCTAAAAGCAATGTTTTCGCGCAGGCTCAAATTAAACAAAACACTATCCTGAAAAACAAAACCGATCTGGCTGTGAAATGTTTCTTTGTTGTATTCATTAATGTCAACACCGTCAAATTCAAGAACGCCATTATTGGGTTTAATAAGTCCGGTCAGTAAATACAATAACTGGCTTTTACCTGCGGCAGTTGGCCCGATAATAGCTGTTCGCGAGCCAGCTTTTATCGATATGGAAACATTTTTCAACGCAGGTTTTTCATCATACAAAACAGAAATATTTTTTAACGTTATTTCTCCTTTCAGGGGCATTTCAAGAGTTCCCGTGTCAGCTGTTTCAGCAGCTTTTAAAACCGAATCTATCCTTTCATAGGAAGCAGCTGCCTGAGCAATTAATGTGCTCATAAAACCAATAATAATGATCGGAAAAATAAGTATGGCAATATAACTGTTGAAAGCCGCAAAATCTCCCAGCGATAAACGACCTGAAATCACAAAATGACCACCCAGTGCCAAAACTGCAAGTGTGGCAAGGTTTCCGACAAAATTGATTACAGGAATAAGTGTGGCAAAAAGAGCAACAATTGAAATACCAATATCGCGCGATTCGGCACTGGCGTCTAAAAACTTACGGTATTCGGCATTTTGTGAGTTAAGTACCCTGATAATTGCAGCGCCCAGAATACTTTCATTGATGACTTTGTTTAACCAATCAATAACCTCCCTGCCGCGTTTGAACAACACTTTTATTTTTCGGGAAATGATAAAAAAAGTTGCTCCTACAAGTGGAATTATCATCAACACAGGAATTGCCAGCTTCCAATTTATCATTAATAACAATACACTTGAACCAATTATCATAAATGCTGACGAAACAATTGAAGTAACGGCCTGAGAAACAAAAGTTTTTACCGAGTCGATATCTGAAGTAAGATTGGTAAGCAGTTTCGATGGATTCGCTTCCTGTATAAATGCGAAACTCTGCCGCGAAATTTTATCTGAAAGTTTTTTGCGCAAATCAAAACCTACTTTTTCAGATGCGTAGGTTTGCACTATCATTTGCAAATATCCGAAGATGAAAATAATGAGACTGACGCCAAAAAATTCAAATCCAATGGTTTTAAAGCTGAAATTACCCTGCGAAAAAGTATCAATTCCTTTTGAAATTATTTTAGGGATTACAAGGTTTGCGCCGTTGCTGAGCAAAGCAAAAATAATCAGAAATGCTACCAACCACCGATATGGTTTTAGTAATCCGAAAATATTGGGTTTGTTTCTCCTGGTATTGATCTTTTTTCTGTCCCGTCCCATTCAATTCTGTAAAATCAATTTAGATTGCAAAGAAAACCAAAAACTGTGCATTTGAGTTAAATCAAAAAGAATATTGAATGAAACCTGCAAATACCAATGTTTTTTAAAAAATTGTGAAGTCATTTTTGAATTATCAAATTCAGTTACTAAAACTATGCAACTAAAGAAAGGTTCAGCCAAAAAACAACTATTTGCTGATTATAGTAAAATAAAATTAGTGCATTTTAATAAGGATAAATCCTGCAGTTTCAAATAAATACTGACTCTGCAGGATTTTAGTTTTACATGTTTTCAGCTGAACTATTCGTCACTTTTTTCTTTTATATTCTGTTCCTTTTTATCAATACATTCACTATGCCAGTTACTGCGTTGGTAGTGCATATTTCTAAAAAATTCCTTTTTTTCTTCCGGTGTCATGTTTTTGATTTTATTCCGGATATGTGGGTCCATATGGGGATGATTCCGATTCCATTTTGAGGGCCCGCTACCAAAAAATAACCTGGCTAAAATCAATAATCCGGCAGCCTGCCAAAATCCAATTACCGGCAAATTAAAGATTTCGGGCATTAAAACATTCCATAATGCCATTGTTATAAAACCAAAACCAACAATAGCCAGAAAAATTAAAGGGATAATAAAAATCCATTTTCTACGGTACATCATTGTTTTCATGATATTAAATTTTAAAAGTTTATTAATTCGTCATACAAAAAACTGAGGCGTTCGCGGAGATATAAAACAGCATACCTTTTTCTCGAAATCAATGTGTTAACCTGTGCACCGGTTAAACGCGCTATTTCTTTAAAAGGCAATCCTTCAAATTCAGTCAGCTCGAAAACTTCTCTTTGCTCCGGTGGCAAATCAGCAAGAGCTGCAGCCAACTCCTCCCAAACCAACGATCGGATAAATTCAGTTTCGGGGGTTTCGCCGTTGTTTGCGAGTAAATCACCCAATACTTCTCCAACTGTTTCAAAGTCTTCATCGGTATAAAACTCAGGTAGCAGCTCAGGTTTTTTCTTCCTGTACAAATCAGTTATCCGGTTACGGGCCACAGTAAACAACCAGGCAGCCATTTCATCAATCGGTTTCATTAACCGGTCAGCCTCGGTAAGCTGAAAAAAAACTTCCTGCATAATATCCTCGGCATCTTCCATCCGTTTCACCCGTTTACCAATAAATCCTGCCAGCTTTCCACTGTATGATTTTACTATTTCAGGTATATTTATCGGTTGTGCCACTTGTATCTCCATTATTTTTTTTCTTCAGCCTCTAATCAGGTTGACGAATAAGTGAAAAGAATATTTTAAATGTAACTGATTATTTTTCACCGAACACAATTAAAACAATCATGGTATGTTTAATTCATTAATAAATTGCGCAGTACAATCGCGATTTTCTTTTACTTTTACTTTCCATAAAAGCTAAATCAATAATAAACTCAAAAATTTATAAAATGCGTACTAATCAATTTTCAGCACAAACCATTTTACTTGCAATAGTAATTATGCTTTCAGCCTGTAATTCGAAACCGAAAACCGAACAACCCACGGAAAAATCGGCAGAAGAGAACTGGATCCAACTGTTTAACGGAAAGGATTTAAACAACTGGCAGATAAAATTCAAAGGCCACGAATTGGGCGATAATTATAACAATACTTTTAGGGTTGAAGATGGAATGTTGCGTGTTTCATATGAAAACTGGGATGAATGGAATGGCGCATTTGGCCATATTTTTTATAATGGCGAATTTTCGCATTACAGATTGCGGGTTGAATACAGATTTGTTGGCGACCAGGTTAAAAACGGCCCGGGCTGGGCATATCGCAATAATGGATTGATGATTCACGGCCAACCAGCTGAAACAATGGATTTGGATCAGGATTTCCCAACTTCAATTGAAGTACAGTTGCTTGGTGGCAGCGGAACAGGCGAACGTTCGACAATGAATTTATGTACACCCGGAACCAACGTTGTTATGGACAGTGTATTAATTGAGCAGCATTGTATAAACTCTAAATCAAAAACTTACAATGGCGACCAGTGGATTTCTGTAGAAGTTGAAGTACACGGAAACGAAATAATACGCCATTTTGTTGATGGTGAAGAAGTGATGCATTACAACCAGCCGCAACTCGACCCGCGTGATCCAACTTATGATAAATTGCTGAATTTATATGGCGATAAAATGCTCACAAAAGGAACAATTTCATTGCAAGCTGAGAGTGGCCCAACTGATTTCAGAAAAATAGAATTACTTGTATTGGAGGAATAGATTGAGAAATGTCTTGCAGCAAATCGTTTTATTTTTCTCTAATACAGGTCAGAGCTTAAACTGAATACAAACAGGTTCAGAATATTCTCTCGGTTTTCGTAAACTAAAAAATTTCAGAATTAAAAAATGAAACTCGTTTTAAAACCTTATTTAAACAGGAGGTTGATGCAATTTTGTATCCAAATCAATTTAATAACATGATTTACATTGAATTGGGCAATCAGAAATTTGAAAATAAAATCTTTAAATTGACAGAAAAATATCAACTTCTTATAAAATTATCATTTTGTTTTTGCAGATTTCCGGTTGGCATAATTTAGTAAAACAAGAGATAAAGTAATCACAAGCATTCCTGCAACCGAGATCCAATCAGGTTTTTCGCTTTTAATCAATATCCAGCTTAATGCAGCGCCCAAAGCTGGAATGATAAATTTCCACATGTTTAAAATTGAAACTTTAACACCTGGCCGTTGTAACAATGTGTACCAAATGGCAAATGCTGCAGCCGACAAAAAACTAAGCCAGCCAAGCGAAAAATAATAGGCAGGAGGAAAAGGCCCCCAATTAATTCCCTCAACAGGAATGGCGACTACAAAAAGCATCAAACCACCAATAAAAAGTGAGGTGGCACTCAAAACAAGCGGAGACCTCCCTGTTTGATATTTCGAGACCATTACATTTGAAAAACCTGAAAATATATTGTTCATAAATAGCAAGCCAATTCCCAAAAGTTCAAATTCACTCTTGATTTCCACTTTTGAACGACCCAATGTAATTATGGCAATTCCTGATATTCCAACAACGATGCTGCCTATTTTTATGGGCGTCATTTTATCATTATGCATCATAAAGTGAGCAACAACGGCTATAAATAAAGGCGATGAACCAATTATCATGGCCCCGAGCGCACCCGGTACATATTTCATTCCCATGTAAAAAAATGCGTACTGAGCTGAAAATTGCATCACCGACAGCAGCAAAATAAACTTCCAGTATGCTTTAAATTCATTATAAATAATCCGCGGCTTGCCAAAATAGATAAACAAAATAATTCCGGAAATAATAAATCGTATTCCTGCAAACTGGAATGGCGCGCTATACTGCAGCCCGATTTTAACATTGGCAAATGCCGTTGACCAAAGCCAGCAAGCCAATATTGCCAGAAAAGTAGTACTTTTTAATATGTCTTTAATGTTTGCCATTTCAATGGACAAAGGTGTGAAAAATTGTTATTGATTTTGGCAGAATCTAAAAATAGAACGTTCGGTCTTAAAAGTCAGTTGACATTCTGTAATTAATCGTTAAATCAGGGCGCATTTTAATATTAATTCGGTAATCACAAACGATTAGCTTTAATTTGCATCACTTAAAGAAATAAGAAATGGCAAGAAGAATAATCAACAACTACGCGGAATTTGAAGCACTCCAGGGTCAACTTATTGGTGTTTCGGATTATATCACAATCACACAGGAACAAATCAACAAATTTGCTGATGCTACACTTGATTTCCAGTGGATTCACACCGATCCGGAACGGGCAGCAATTGAATCACCTTTCAAAACAACAATTGCCCACGGTTATTTAACCGTTTCGATGTTGACATATATGTGGTATAATGTTGTTGATGTGCGCAATGTGAAGATGATAGTGAATTACGGTATCGAAAGTTTACGTTTTCAACAGCCGGTTTTGGTAAACGACCGCATCAGGTCAACTGTTTCACTTCATGAAATTAAAAACCTGCGTGGTATTGCCAAGGTAACTGTTAAAATAGTTGTTGATATTGAAGGGCAAAAAAAACCAGCGTATGAAGTGCTGGCGACTTTTCTGTATCATTTTGAGTAACTCAACTTTTCCAGCAATCCATTACACGAATCTTCGAGCAAATCCAGCACGAGTTCAAAACCATCAGTGCCGCCGTAATAGGGATCAGGAATTTCATCGTATGTAAATGCTTTTCTGAATTCGGTCATTTTATGTATTTTCTGAAGATCTGCGGCATTTCGTGCTTTACTTTTTAATACACGGATATTTTCGTTGTCCATTCCAACAATTAAATCAAAATAATCAAAATCAATATCCGGATTGAATTTTCGGGAAATACTAGTCAGGTTATATCCGCGTTTTGAAGCATGTGTTCTCATGCGTTTATCCGCCTGTTCGCCAACATGATAGGCATGAGTTCCGGCAGAATCGATTTCAAATTGATCGCCCATCCCGGCGGATTCTGTAAGGTATTTAAAAACGCCTTCGGCACTGGGCGACCGGCAAATGTTTCCAAGGCAAACAAACACGATTTTTTTAAGCTTCATCTTTTCAAAACTCATCTTTATTCCAGATTTCGTAAGATTTTTTTGCCTGGAGAAGTAGCATTTCGTAACCATTTTTTGTTGCAGCCCCCATATCCATGCCTTTTCTTAAAAATGCCGAAATCTCGGGATTGTACACCAAATCAAACAACAAATGCTTATCAGTAATATATAAATACGGGATATTTGGGTAGGTTTCAACTTTAGGGTAAGTACCAAGCGGAGTTGCGTTGATGATTAAATGTCTTTCCTTCATCATATTACCATCTATCTCCTCGTATTTGATTTCATTCTCTTTCAGCTCCTCAATTGAAGCAGAAATAAATTCGATTCCCAATTTGGTCAGCACATATTTTAATGCTTTTGAGGCGCCACCTGTTCCAAGTATCAAAGCTTTTTTGTGATGTGGCTTAAGCAAAGGTTTTAACGAAGTCTCAAAACCGTAGGTATCAGTATTAAATCCTTTTAATTGAATTTCAGAACCTGATCGAATAATTTTAACTGTATTTACCGCACCAATTTCTTTTGCCGATTCATTTAAATCATCAAGAAATGGAATTACCTGTTCCTTGTATGGTATCGTAACATTTAAACCAATCAGGTCAGGATTGTTTTTAATAATTTCAGGAAATTTTGAAATATTGTCGATTTCGAAATTATCATAAGTTGAATCAATATTTTCCGTTTCAAATTTTTCTGTAAAATAACGTTTTGAAAACGAGTGTGTCAGAGGGAATCCTATCAGTCCGTATTTCTTCATTTCTTCAATTTGTTTGCTATGTTTTCAATTATAAAAATGAGGGCAAATCCAAATATTGCAAGAACAATTGCCCATAATAAAAAAGCGTGACTACCTGTAATTTGTTCATAGGTTCCGGGAAAAACATTTGTTTCAACAAGTGGTTTTATTTCGCCATGCCTGTCGGTAAAAGTTTCAACAACCTTTTTCCACGGCCACACTTTATTCAGCGAGCCAATCATGAAACCTGACAACATTGCAATGGTCATGTTGTGATATTTCCTCAAAAGCCATGAAAGGACATTGGAAAACGAAACAATTCCAATAACAGCACCCAACAAAAAAGTTAGAATAACAGTTATTTTAAAGTCGCTGACTGATTCAAGAATAAATTTATACATGCCCAGTAAAACCAAAATAAAACTGCCTGATATGCCTGGCAAAATCATTGCACAAATGGCAATTGCGCCCGAAATAAAAATAAACCAGTAAGTTGTATTTGCCTCAGCCGGACTAATTATTGTAATTGAATAGGCGATAATTATTCCTGCCAATCCAGCTAAAATAGAAGCCAGATTCCACTTTGTAATAGTTTTTGCCACATAAATTGCAGAAGCAACCACCAATCCGAAAAAGAACGACCATACTAAAATTGGATGATGATCGAGTAAATATTTTAATCCTTTTGCAAGCGATATGATACTTATTGCAATTCCGGCAAACAGGCTAATCAGAAAATTACCGTTAACAGCTTTCCAGAATTCGGCAAATTTTCCCGAGAAAAGCAATTTCAACGAATGGATATTAACCGATTTTATTGAATTTATCAGTTCTTCATAAATACCGCTTATAAAAGCGATTGTACCTCCCGAAACTCCCGGTATCACATCGGCAGCTCCCATTGCAATTCCCTTTAATGTAATAAGTGTATAATCTTTTGTTGTCCGGTTCATTAATTATGTTATTATTTTTGATTTTGCTGGACTAATTAAATTCCGCCTGAAAAATCAGGCTTAATGCTTTTTAAAACAATTTGCAGGTAATATTTTACAGGATTGATACAGGAATTCAGGCTATTTTTTGTAATATTTTCTGAAATCGTCAACTATTTGGATAATTTTTTTGTTATTTCTCAGCTTCGGGTTCATTTCAAACAAAAATTCAACCTGCTCAAAATCCTGCATCAACGCAAAAGAGAGCAATTCATAAGCTTCAGTATGTCTTTTTTGCTCCATCAGTATATCAACAAGGCGGTATTTTAATATGGCATTATGGTTTTTTTCAATAGCCTTTCTTAAAATCTTTTCTGTATTTTCCTTGTCCTCAAATTTTTGATAAACATCAGCCCAGGTAAACCAGATTTCAATGTTTTCAGGTTCAATTTGTGCTGCTCTTCTTAAAGCTGCAACTGCATTCGACTTCTGATTAAAATCCTTATTTATTTTTCCAAGTGTCAGCCAATATTCTGAATTTTCTTCATCCAGTTTAATGGCTTTCTTTATGAATTTTATACTTTGCTCAAAATCTTGTTCAATCCACAATATCAGTCCAATTCCAAACAGGGCCGTATCGTTATTCCCGTTTAAATCAATGGCAAGGTTATAATAATGCCGCGATTTAACATAGTCTTCAATGTTCAAATAACATTCGCCTATATAACAGTATGCCTCATCATTTTTAGGTTCGATTTCCAAAAACTCATTATATTTTTTTATGGCTTCTTCATATTTTTCGGCGTTGGCAAGCGCATTTCCAATATTAAAAAGCGCCATATGAAATTCATCGTTCAAAGCGTAGGCAAATTCGTAGGCATCAATTGCTTTTTCGTGTTCTTCAATTTTGTTGTAAACAGTACCCAAATTAAACCACACGTATTGATTGAACGGGTCGATATCGAGATATAAATTATAATATTTGATGCTTTTGTTTAGTTTATTTTCCTGGTCGTAGAAAAAACCTAAATCATACAAAGCCATATCGTTAAGCGGATTTGCCTTAACCGCTTTTTCAAAATAATGCAATGCCTTTGGAATATTTCCAATTTGAATATAGGTTGATCCAATTTGATAAAGAATGTCATCTATTTCGGGACCGGCATGTTTTATTGCGTTTCTGAACGACAAAAGGGCTTCGGTTTCTTTACCTAAAACCATCTGTGCTGAGCCTTTCAGCAGATGAACATCTGGGTTATTGGAATCAACTTTTTCGGCTGTCTGCAAATATTTCAGAGACTTTTCATAATGACCTTTGTTGATTAAAATCTGGGCATATTTAAGCTGGAGCGGCAGTGCATTCGGGTGGATTTTGATACCTTGTTCGGCCGCAATTTCAGAGCCGTTCAAATCTCCCTCATCAAGCAACTGTTCAACAATAGCTTCAAATTCGGAAACATCGAAATACTTGTGATTCCCCGAAATGAGCGACCTTTTGAAACGGTTCACCGCTTCAAGTGTGTCATCGTCCCAGTAATTATCCCTTTCTTCCATCATATCCTCAAAATTCAGTTTGCAAAATTAACAATTCAACTGATATTATGAAAAACTAACCCAAATGTTGTTGGCGCAATAAATCATTCACTGTTTTTACCGGATTGAAGGTTTCAACAGGAACTTCCACAAAAATAGTGTTCCAGTTACTCATTGCTCCGTTCCAAAGTCCGGGCAATTCCTGCGCTTTCAGCTCTTTACCATCTTTTGATTTTTTTGAAATGAAACCCGTTGCCGGATCAGTAAATTCAGAAAGATTATATTTTTCGCCCTTATAATTTTTAACTGCACAAACCAAATCAACCGGATTGAAATGTGTTGCATGGTTTGCCATGGTTTGTTGCTGAACACTTTCAGTATCAATCTGCGAGCTTTCAACTACCTGTAACGAAACAGTACCATCGCTGTTTTTTGCCCAAAACGGTCCGCCACCAGGTTCACCTTCATTTTTAACCATTCCGCATACTCTTAACGGACGGTTGTACTTTTCCTTCAAATAATGGTACAACTGTTCTTTTTCTGTATAATACTGGCTCGATTCGGGTTTTGTGTTTAAAGTATTTTCGAGAAATGCAGATGCAGCGGCTAAAAAAGCACTGTCGAGCGCAACCGGATGCTTTTCGTTTAACTCTTTTTGATAAAAAAACAGTTTTTCCTGTGTTTTCAGCAGCACTCCGGCCAAAGCTTTTTTATAGTCAACAGTTGGTTTCTTTAATCTGTCGGGCACTACATTGTCGATATTTTTAATAAAAATAATGTCGGCGTTTATGTCATTTAAGTTTTCAATCAGCGCACCATGTCCGGCAGGCCTGAAAAGCAAACTTCCGTCACTTTCGCGGAACGGTTCATTTTTCATGTCAACAGCAATTGTATCGGTTGATGGTTTTTGCTGACTAAATGCAATTTCAAAAGTTACACCCAATTCATTTTCATAATTCGCAATTATTTTCTTCAACAAATCCTCAAACCCCTGTTGATGCTCAGGTGAAACAGTAAAATGTAATCTGACTTTTCCGTTTCCGTCTTTAGCATAAAAAGCGCCTTCTACCAAATGTTCTTCGAAGGGTGTGCGTTCACCATTTTCGTATTTGTGAAATTTTAAGAGACCTTTTGGTAATGAACCATATTTTAATCCTTTTTCGTTTAAAAGAAAATCTATCTTGTTTTTATCAGTTAATCCGGCAGCATTCTTTTCAATAACAGATTTTAATTCGGCAGCAAAAGCAAAATTTTCAAAACCTTCCAAATATTGTTTTGCGCCTTTATTTATATTCTGAATTTCATTTAAATCCGATTTTCCAAAAGATTCGAGTGCTTCATAAAGATCTTTAAACATGCGGCTTGCAGCACCCGATGCAGGGATGAATTTCAATGGCCTGATACCATGTTCAACTTTTATTTCATACAAACTAACCACTTTTTCAAGATCGTTTTCATTTAGCCTTATTATACCGTTTCCAACAGTTGCAGCATCAATAATTTGAAGATACGGGAAACCGGTTTTGAAATTTTCAATCTGCACAAGTACTGTATGAAGTTCACTTCCACGGTTTTCAATCTGCTTTTTATCTTTTGTAGAAAACATGAATCTTACTTTTATGGTTTTTTTAAAATTAGAAATCTTAATTCAATATCAAACACTCAAACAAGATTTGAAGGCTTAAAGTTTTAAATATTTTTTCAACATGTTTCACATGATTTCCTGTACCATTGAATTTTATCTACTTTTAGCACCTCATAAAAAAATAGAAAAATGGAGAAGGAATTCTTGTGGGGGCATAATAAACGGTACAATGATTTTTCAACTTATTTTAGGAGTAAGTTTTCGGAAAGGGTGCAAAAAGTGTCGGTTGACGCCGGTTTTACCTGCCCCAACCGTGACGGGACAAAAGCAAGGGGTGGCTGTACATACTGTAATAACAAAACATTCAAACCAACATACACTAACCTTTTAAATAGTGTTTCAAAACAGGTTGAGGATGGAGTTGCTTTTTTCTCAAGGAAATACGAATCGATGAAATTTATTGCTTATTTTCAAGCGTACTCTAATACATACAAGTCTTTAGAAGAATTGAAACAATTGTATGAAGAAGCTCTGCAGCACCCCAAAATTATAGGTTTGGTAATTTCAACAAGGCCTGATTGCATTTTTCCCGAATTGCTTGATTATTTAGAGGAACTTCAAAAGAAGGTTTATGTAATGCTAGAGATTGGGCTTGAATCGCATGTAGATAAATCGTTGGAAAGTGTGAACAGGGGCCATACTTTTGCTGATTCAGTTTGGGCGATTGAAGAAACGGCAAAAAGAGGAATCAACAATTGTGCCCACCTTATTCTTGGTTTGCCCGGTGAAAATCGGGAAGATTGGTTGGAACAAGCGCGGGTGATTTCGAAATTACCCGTTAATAACCTGAAATTACACCAGTTACAGATTCATCGAAAAACAGTAATGGAAAAACAATATGCTGAAAACCCCGGGTATTTTCATCTTTTTACCGTTGATGAATATGTAGAACTTGTTATTGATTATCTCGAATTGTTAAATCCTGAAATCATTGTCGAACGTTTTGTTACCGAAGCTCCCGAGAAATTGTTGGTCGCGCCAAAGTGGGGGCTGAAAAATTTTGAGTTTGTTGCCAAAGTTGAAAAAAGGCTTGCTGAACGGGAAACCTGGCAGGGAAGGTTATTTAATAACACTTTTTAAATAAAAGAGGAATTCAAAATACTAATTAAAAGATGATACTGTTTTATTTGTGACCAGTTTCATGCAACCCACATTCTTTACCCGAGTTTTGCTCCCACCACCAGCGTCCGGCACGGAAATCTTCACCGGGTTGAATTGCACGCGTGCAAGGCTGGCATCCGATACTTACAAAACCTTTGTCGTGCAGCACATTGTATGGTACATGATTTTCCTTGATATACTGAATTGTTTCTTCTAAACTCCAGTCCAGTAACGGATTGTATTTTATGATTTGATTGCCTTCATCCCATTCAAAACTTTGCATATCGCTGCGGTTTTCCGATTGTGAGGCGCGCAAACCAGTAATCCAGATTTCGTTCCCGGCAAGCGCTCTTTTCAGTGGAATTACTTTTCTTATAAAACAACACTCTTTGCGGTTTTCAAGCGATTCGTAAAAACTGAACGGCCCTTTTTTATTGACCATTTCCTCAACTTTTTCAGTTGGTGGAAAATACACAGAAATTGGTTTTTTATATTTATCGAGTGTGCCATTATAAACTTTGTAAGTTTCAGGAAAGAGCCTTCCTGTATCAAGTGTAATTACCTTTATATCGAAATTATTCCTGAAAATAATATCCGTAATTACCTGGTCTTCGTAACCAAAACTGGTTGTAAAAATTACATTGCCGGGGTGATTTTCAGTTAAAAAACTCAATGTCTCAACAATTGTTTTTCCTGATAAACTTTTATTTAAACCATCTGCAATTTCTTTTCCCTTCATATCATTTCAATTTTTAAATACAAAACTGGAAGTTAAATTCAAAAAACAATAACCAATTTTCACACTTAATGTTTTCACTTTAATTCCGAACCCGAATTTTTTCACTCACTCACTCACTCACTCACTCACTCACTCACTCACTTCTCTCCTACTCCACATACAAAACCAAACCTTTCAGATACTCACCTTCAGGGTGGTAAATACTTACCGGATGGTCGGCGGGCTGGGTTAACTGATGCAAAATACGCACATTTCGGCCTGAAATTGCAGCTGCAGAAAACACAGCTTCCCTGAATTTTTCCTTCGAAACAACCTGTGAACACGAAAAAGTAAAAACAATACCACCACTTCTAATTTGCTCAAAAGCTCTTGCATTTAACCGTTTGTACGCCTGCAAAGCCTGTTGAACTGCATCGCGATGTTTGGCAAATGCAGGTGGATCAAGTATAATCAGGTCGTATTTATTTTTTATATCGCGCATAAATTCAAAAGCATCGGCAGCAAAAGCTTCATGACGCGTATCGTCTTCAAAATTCAGGTCAACATTTTGCTTTGTCAGTTCAATGGCTTTTGCCGACGAATCAACAGAATGTACCAATCTTGCGCCACCTTTCATTGCATAAAAAGAAAAACCACCTGTGTAACAAAACATATTCAGTACATCTCGGTTTTTGGCAAATTGCTGCACTAAACAACGGTTTTCCCTCTGATCGATAAAAAATCCGGTTTTTTGACCTTCAACCCAGTCAACTTTAAAGCGAAGGCCGTATTCTACGACCTCCTTTTCACTGTCTTCTCCTAACAAATAACCGTCTTCTGCTGATATTTCAGCCTTGTATGGAAGTGATTTGCCGCTTTTATCATAAACAGCTTTCAATTTATCGCCCAACACTTCTTTTAATGCTTCAACAAGCATTTCGCGCACCAAAAACATACCTACTGTGTGTGTTTGTATAACTGCTGTTCCGTTATAAAAATCTACAACCAAACCCGGCATTCCATCTCCTTCGGCATGAACCAATCTAAAAACGTTGGTTTCAGAACTATCTGTTAAACCCAATGATTGCCGGACATTCCAGGCGTTTTCAATTTTCGATTTCCAAAAATCATAATTAGCTTCGGCAGGTTCAAACGATAAAATGCGCACGGCAATTGAACCAACCTGACAATGACCCATTGCCAGAAATTCGCCGTTTGATGCAAACACATTAACCAAATCACCTTCCTGCGGTTTGCCCTCAGCTTTGGCAATTGCTCCCGAAAAAACCCAGGGATGAAATCGTTTCAGAGATTGTTCTTTTCCGGGTTTAAGAAAAAAACTCGCTGTTTTAACGGGCATAATTTAGTTTTTTGAAAAATTTTCGAAAATCTCCAGTGCAACCCAGGCATCGGTTGCTGCATAAATTTGTTGTGCTTCAGTTAAAACTTCCGCTTCCCAGTTAGAAAGTTGCTGACCTTTTGAAATGCGAAAGCCACAAGTAATAGCTGCCAGTTTTTTCAAACTGAAATCTGTAATTCCCAATGTTTTGGCATGCTCCTGAAGTTCAACAAAACCTTTTGGAATAAAGGCCTTTATTTTGTTCAAAGCCTTAATATCATCGTTAATGGCAACGCCAGGTTTTATGATTTTTGGATTTGCCAGTATTTTACATATTTCCGGAGGAAGTCCAATTTTGTTTATTCTGAACAAAAATGCCTTGTCTTTAACCGAAAGTTGCAACAGAGCTACTTTATTGATAACCCCTTTTTTAAAGGCAGGTTTGGTTTCAGTATCAAATCCGATTATTTTGGCTTTCGAAAGGGTTTCTACAGCTTGCTCCAGTTTTTCAAGGTTATCAACAACAACTATTTCACCATCAAACCATCTTAAAGGCAAATCTGTCAGTTCTTCTTTTGTAATACTTTCTTTAAACATCATCTGTTTCCTCATCGGTTCCCCAAAAGCTGTCAAGCCATTTTGGATTCCCCTTTCCGGGCTGAACCTCTTCATTTATATTTTCTTTACTAAAATCGACGTTACTGTACACAAGCATGTGAATTGCGCGAAAAACATTGACCAACTGCTGCCCCCAAAAATCTTCAAAATGCTCTATACATTCAACAAGTGCGTCATTCATTACTTCTTCATTACCAATACTATATGAGATTAAAAAGTTTTTTAAATCCTGGTAAATATCAAGTAAATTTTCTGATATACTCGCTGTAACAGTTTCCTGTCCGAACTGAATTGATGGATCAAAAACTTCGTAAAAACTGTCGTATTCATTTAATAATTGCAGCCATTTTTGGTGCAGTACATTGTAATCGAGCTCACTGATATATTTTTCAAGCTCTTCATCAAGTTGTCTTTCCGTTTTTGGAAGCATTGTGGCTTTTAAATAAAGCAACGGAAGCAGCTTTTGCATTTTCTGCAAATTTGCCTCTGCCGAAATTTTTGCTACATTTTCAATTGAAGTGCAGTATTCACTGGCTACCGTAACAAATTCGACCACATTTTTTGAATATACAATTTGATGTGCATCCATTTTTCAAAATAAAACTGATGCAAAAGTAAAAAAGATTTTGAAGAAAGCGGGATGAATGAGGTCAGAAGCACTCAGTTTGAAAATTGGTTTAGCACAATTTAGCACAGATTGAGCTTATTCATCAATTTAAAAAGCATAAAAAATGCCACCCCTTTCAGGAATGGCATTTTTCATACGCAGGTAAACTCTTTTTAAGTTCTTTGCTCTTTACCCTATAAACTCTTTATTTCATTTACCAATTTCTGAATAGAGCTCTTTGCATCACCAAACAACATGCGTGTTTTGTCGTTAAAGAACAGGAAGTTTTCAATCCCTGCATAACCTTTTCCCATACCACGTTTCATGATGATGATATTTTTTGCAAGATGAGCGTCAATGATTGGCATACCATAAATCGGACTGCCAGGATCGTCGTAAGCCGCCGGATTTACAACATCATTGGCACCTACTACTATTACAACATCAACGTTTGGCATGTCAGGATTAATATCATCCATTTCAACCAATTTGTCGTAAGAAACATCAGCTTCGGCAAGCAAAACATTCATGTGGCCAGGCATTCGACCGGCAACCGGATGAATTGCATAACGAACATTTACACCCTTACCTTCAAGTATGCTTTCCAGTTCATGAGCAATATGCTGAGCCTGAGCTACGGCGAGTCCATAGCCCGGAATTACCACCACTTTTTGCGAATAGCTTAATAAAACTGCGGCATCACTCAATTGTATTTCCTTTATACTTCCCTGTACATTGGCGTTACTTTCTCCGCCTCCGCCAAACGAACCAATTATCACATTAATAAGTGATCTATTCATCGCTTTACACATTTGAAGTGTCAGAATCGTACCGGCAGCTCCCACTAAAATTCCACCAAGAATCATAGCTTCATTCTGATATATAAAACCGGCCATTGCGGCAGCAATCCCTGTAAGTGAATTTAACAGCGAAATTACAACCGGCATGTCTGCACCACCAATTGGCATTACAAAACTAACCCCGTAAATCAAACTTAAAACAAGTAAACCGTAAACCAGATAAGTATTGATATCCTGTTCAAACCCTCCAAAGATTACAAGCAGGATGACGCCGACAATAACAATCATGAACATGAGGTTCACATAAGTCATAATTTTGGAAAAAATGTCTCCCACTTTGCCATCGAGTTTACCATAGGCAATCATACTTCCACTGAAAGCGATACTACCTACAACCAGTCCGAGAAGACCAACAAGAACAGCTTCGTTCGGATTTTTATCATATTCAATTAAAGCTACCGCGGCTGATGCAGCACCACCTGTTGCATTAAAGAATGATACCATTTGTGGCATTGCTGTCATTTTTACTTTGCGCGCCATGATTGTGCCAACCACACTACCCAAAATAATAACTATAATTACCACTGAACCATTCACCATCGGTATTCCTTCGCCAGCACCATTTTTGTTTAAAATCAGTGTAGTAATCATTGGCAAAATCATTCCGGACGCTGCCCAAAAATTACCTTTCCTGGCAGTTTCAGGGTGACTTTGCAACTTTAATCCAACTACAAACATAATTGCTGAAAGAAGATAGCTGTATTCCAGGATGACTTGTCCCGGCATTATTGTATTTAATAGAATCATTGTATTCATTGTTATTTTTTCTTCTTTTTAAACATTTCGAGCATCCGGTCTGTAACAACATATCCTCCGGCAACATTCAGGGTTGCCATAAAAAGAGCAACCGAGCCGAGAACCCACTCGAACGTTGTTGAAGCATGACCGACAAGGATAATACCTCCGATTATAATAACTCCACTGATTGCATTGGCCCCTGACATTAAAGGAGTATGCAATACTGAAGGAACATTAGAAATAACTTCGAATCCAAGAAATATCGATAAAACAATGATGAATATCGCATCTTTATTTTCGGTTAAAAAAGTTAATACACTTTCCATATTTATTTTTATTTATTGATTACAGCTTTAACCCGCTCGTTGTAAATTTCACCTTTATTTGTTATACAGGTGCCTTTTACGATATCATCCTCGAAATTGAGGTTTAATTTTCCTTCATCACCAATAATCAGCTTCATGAAGTTTAACACATTTTTCCCAAACATTCGGCTTGCATCCATCGGTTTTTGTGCCGGATAATTTGATTGTCCTATAATTGTAACTCCGTTGTAAACAACCGTTTCGTTATCTTTGGTTAATTCACAATTGCCACCGCTTGATGCTGCAAGATCAATAATAACTGATCCCGGTTTCATTGCTTCAACGGCTTCTTTTGGAAGAAGTAAGGGTGCTTTTCTTCCCGGTATCTGGGCTGTGCAAATCACAACGTTTGCTTTTGCTGCATGGTCGTTAATTGCTTGTTGCTGTTTCTTTTTATATTCTTCGGTTTGTTCAACTGCGTAACCACCGGCTGCTTTGTCTTCAGTGGCACCTTCCACTTCCACAAATTTTCCGCCCAAGCTCATTACTTCTTCTTTTACTGCCGAACGAACGTCAAAAACCTGTACTTGTGCTCCAAGTTTTCGTGAAGTAGCAATAGCTTGCAAACCGGCAACACCTGCTCCCAAAATCAGAACATTTGCCGGACGGATTGTGCCGGCAGCAGTCATAAACATTGGGAAAAAAGTTGGCAATTTTGCAGCAGCTTCCAATACAGCCATGTAACCTGACACAGTAGCCATTGACGATAAAATATCCATAGCCTGGGCACGTGTAGTACGCGGGATTAAATCGAGGCTGAAAGTTGTCACTCCATTCTTGAGGAAAGTGTTCACAAGGTCAGTATCCCATAATGGGTTAAATGCACTTATCCAAACCTGAGAATCTTTAATTTTCTGTGTATCACCCTCTGCAGGTGGTTGAATTTGCAATAAAACTTCTCCTTGTTTAAATACTTCAGTACGCGAAACAATTTTTGCCCCAACTGCTTCATAATCAGAATCTGAAGCAAAGGCTGTTTCTCCTGCCCCCTGTTCCACCAATACCTGTACTTTTAGGTCGGTAAAAGCTTTAACAGTTTCAGGGAGCAACGCCACGCGGGTTTCCGTTCCGTATTCCTTTAATAAACCAAGAATCATAAATTTTGATTTTAAATGTGAATTTTGCGCGCAAAAGTAATCAATTAATTTTACCGTTTGCGTTAACGGATATTTTTTTTCTCAAGATAATCGGGTAAATTATAAACAACTTAAAATCAAAGAGTAATTAATACAGAGTTATTTAACGTGAACTATGTACAACTTTTACTAAACTCGCACTATTTTAGAGCTAAATGTTAAGTTTTAAATTTTCTATTTAAAATGTTTTTTTACTGCTGATTGTTTCAATATACAATTCCTCAACTTGTTTTCGGGCCCAGGGCATCCGCCGCAAAAATTTTAAGCTTGATTTTATACTTGGATCTTTTCTGAAGCAATTAATACGGATTCTGTCACCCAAATCTTCCCAACCATAAAAACTCACCAAATAAACTACAATTTCTTCAAGTGTCTTTCCGTGTAGCGGATTATTAGGTTGTGACTGTTCCATCTTTTTAGTTGATTAATATAATGTGTTTTACAACAAAGTAAAAAAAGAGATACGCGAAAAATGGGTGGAGAGTAACATTTTTGTTCCAAATTATAAAAGGCTGCCAAAATTGACAGCCTTTTATAAATTTAAAAACCTGAAGTAAATTATTCAGCAGTTTGAGTTGAATCAACAAAAACACGCGTACGCAACTCTCTGTCGAGCATAAAAATACCGTTTCCTTGTCCATTAATAAGTTTCAAAGTATCAAGTATCTCCTGAACATTGGCCTCTTCTTCTACCTGTTCATCGACAAACCATTTCAGAAAACTCTGACAGGCATGGTCGCGTTCTTCAATTGCAACATCAACAAGATTGTTAATTAAACTTGTTACAAGTTCTTCATGTGCTTTTGTTTTTTCAAACACGTCAATAACGCCATCAAAATCCACAGGCATCTGCTCAATAGATTTTAGTGTCACTTTACCTCCCCTTTCAATTACATATTTAAAGAATTTATTTGCATGGGTCATTTCCTCCTGAAATTGTATATACATCCAGTTGGCAAAGCCTGGTAACCCAGCATTGCTAAAATAAGCTGACATTGAAAGATATAGCAATGAAGAATATTGTTCGGCATTGATTTGCTCGTTGAGCGCATTAAGCATTTTTTCTTTTATCATGACTTTTGTTTTTTAGTTTGGGTTAAAAGTAGGAAAAAGCAAACAGATATAAAAAAACCAGGGCTCAAAATTGAGTCTTAGTTAATATTGAATTTTTATTTGGAATAATATTTATCTATGGAAAGAATCTTTATTAAGGATTTAATTGCGCTTAACTATTTCCATTTTGTAACCTGTATTAATTAACCATAAAAAGCAGAATCCCGGCTACCCTCCAATAGCCGGGATCTACTTACCTCACTTTAAGAATATTTACTTAAATAGAAACTTGTTCCTGTTATTTAATATTTCTTAAATACAACTTTACCATTATAAATCGCCTCACCCAATGTAACACGGTAAATATATATTCCGCTTATAATTGACTCAGGCCTAAATTCAGCTTCATAGCTTACGCCAGCTTCCACCGGTGCTTCGAAAATAGTTTTTACCATTCGTCCTGTCATGTCGTACAAATCAATACGTGCATTTACAGATTCCGGAGAAACAAACTCGAATCGCAGCTTTTCTGAGAACGGATTTGGATAAACTTTCAAATCGGCATCTTTCAGAATCAATGTATTATCTGATTGAGTAGTAATTTCAGCAGCCTTCGGTGCCTCCAA
>DAOPKR010000041.1:8887-32481 GCA_035391305.1 Draconibacterium sp. | reverse complement strand
GCTGACAGTTTGGAACGATTGAAGCGCCTCAAAGGCTTCCCGCTGACAGTTTGGATCGATTGAAGCGCTTCAAAGGCTTCCCGCTGACAGTTTGGGACCATTGAAGCGCCTCAAAGGCTTCCCGCTGACAGTTTGGGACGTTTGAAGTGCTTCAAAGGCTTCCCGCTGACAGTTTGGATCGTTTGAAGCGCTTCAAAGGCTTCCCGCTGACGGTTTGGGTCGATTGAAGCGCTTCAAAGGCTTCCCGCCGGAAGTTTGGGACCCCCACACCGCTGGAGCTGGTTTGATACCGGTGCGCAGCTGGCGCGGTTTTGCAAACTGAGTCTTATCCCACAATGACAAAGAATTTTTTGCTTTTTCAAAGCAAGACACAACCTGTCCCGAATATAGTGAGGGCGCAAACCTGTACCAGGAAGTAGGTCGCCCCCTGCCCCGGCATTCTATAACAAAAAACCAATCTTTCTTCCATTGTTCATCTTCTGTCTCCGGACTCCTGACTTCCGGCTTCTAATTCAGACAATCCCATCTCTTTATTAATTTTCATTAATAAAAGGGTACTATTTATTTTCATTTTAAAAAATAATTTTCATATTTGCATCCAAATTGTAAGTAAAAATGAATTCAAAGTTCAACATATCTATTCTTAGCCTTCTATTAGGTATTATTCTTCTCATTGAGAAGAACTGAGAATGGTATGTGGAAATAAAGATATTTTTAAAACAAATAGGGCCATTCTCAGTTATAGAGGATGGCTTTTTTTGTAAATGAAAATGAGAGTCACGATTTGGAAAGACAGTATAGTTAAGAGATAATTAAAGTAGCATTGAATATAAAATGGAACACAAAAAAATAACCAATATGGAATTTTTATTCTGCCCCGGATTCCGACTTCAGGGTTCATACTACCTATCATGTACTTCCAGCACCAAATAATAAATAATCAGTAATAAAATAATAAATACAAACATGAGTAACAGACTTTTTATTTTCGACACAACATTGAGGGACGGCGAGCAAGTCCCCGGATGCCAGTTGAACACGGTCGAAAAAATTGAAGTTGCCAAGGCTTTGCAGGATTTGGGGGTTGATGTAATTGAAGCAGGATTTCCCATTTCAAGTCCGGGTGATTTCGAATCGGTAGTAGAAATTTCAAAAGCGGTATCATGGCCAACCATTTGTGCCCTGACCCGCGCAGTGCAAAAAGATATTGACGTTGCAGCCGAATCGCTTAAATACGCGAAAAGAGGTCGTATCCACACCGGAATAGGAACTTCGTATTTTCATATTCACCATAAACTCAATTCAAATCCTGAAGCTATTATCGAGCGTGCTGTGGAAGCAGTAAAATATGCAAAGAAATATGTTGAAGATGTTGAGTTTTATGCCGAGGATGCAGGCCGCACCGAAAACGAATACCTTGCGCGTGTAATTGAAGCGGTTATCAAAGCAGGTGCAACAGTTGTCAATATTCCTGACACAACAGGTTATACCCTGCCACATGAATATGGCGAAAAAATAAAATATCTTGTTGATAATGTAAAAGGAATTCATAAGGCTACTATTTCAACCCATTGCCATAATGATTTGGGAATGGCAACTGCGAATTCAATTGCCGGCGTTATAAATGGCGCCCGCCAGGTTGAGGTTACTATCAACGGTATTGGCGAACGCGCCGGAAATACTTCGCTTGAAGAAGTAGTTATGATATTGAAAAGCCGCTATGCTGTTTTGGGGATTGACACAGGCATAAATACAAAAAACATTTATGGAACAAGCCGTTTGGTTTCAACACTGATGAACATGCCGGTGCAACCAAATAAAGCAATAGTTGGCCGAAATGCTTTTGCGCATTCTTCAGGAATCCATCAGGATGGTGTATTGAAACACCGTGAAAATTACGAAATCATGGACCCAACTGACGTGGGCATCAATGAATCGGCTATTTTGCTTACAGCAAGAAGTGGACGCGCCGCATTAAAACACCGTCTTGAAATCCTTGGGTTCGAATTAACAAAGGAAAAACTTGATGATGTTTACGACGAATTTGTAAAACTTGCTGATAAGAAAAAAGATCTTCGCGATGACGATATCGCCTTACTTGTTGGCGATGCAACACGCCAGGAACGCCGCATAAAACTTGACTTTCTGCAGGTAGTTACAGGCAAAAATCTGAAGCCAATGGCCTCCGTAAGGTTGGATATTGCAGGCGAAAAGTTTGATGCAACTGCTTCAGGAAACGGCCCGGTTGATGCAGCAATAAAAGCTGTAAAACAGATTATTCACCGACAGGTAACTATCGAAGAATTTCTTGTTCAGGCAATAACCCGCGGAAGTGATGATGTTGGAAAAGTGCACATGCAAATTGAATTCGACAAAACTATCTTCCACGGTTTTGGTGCAAATACCGATATAATTACGGCGTCAGTTGAAGCATTTTTGGATGCAGTAAATAAATTACCTATTGCTGAATAGTTCAAAGTTAAAAGTTAAATGTTCAGAGTAGAGACATTGAATACAATGTCTCTATTCAAAAAAAAATAAAATTATTATGCAAAAAACATTGTTTGATAAAATCTGGGATGCCCACGTGGTGAAACAGGTTGAAGGAGGTCCTGATGTTTTATATATCGACCGCCATTTAATTCACGAGGTAACAAGTCCGGTTGCATTTCTGGGATTAAAAAAACGCGGGCTGAAGGTTTTTCGTCCCGACAAAACCACTGCAACACCAGACCATAATGTACCTACAATTAATCAACACCTTTCAATCAAAGACGAACTTTCACGTCATCAGGTTGAAATGCTGAAAATGAATTGCATTGAGCACGACATTGTATATCATGGTTTGGGAAGCGAAGGGCACGGAGTTGTGCACATCATTGGGCCCGAAATGGGTTTAACACAACCCGGAATGACAATTGTCTGCGGCGACAGCCACACATCAACGCACGGTGCATTTGGAGCAATTGCTTTTGGAATTGGCACCAGCGAAGTTGAAATGGTTTTGGCCAGCCAGTGCATTATGCAGCCAAAACCGAAAAAGATGCGCATAACCATCAACGGTAAATTGAACAAAGGTGTAACTGCCAAGGATATCGCGCTTTATATTATTTCTAAAATTTCAACAAGTGGCGGAACAGGCCATTTTATTGAATACGCAGGTTCAGCAATTACAAGCCTTTCAATGGAAGGCCGCATGACACTCTGCAACCTTAGTATTGAAAGCGGCGCCCGTGGCGGAATGATTGCTCCCGATGAAACTACTTTTAATTATATCAAAGGTCGCGAGTTTGCACCCGCAGGCAATGAATGGGATAAAGCTGTTGCACGCTGGAAAGAATTAAAATCGGAAGAAAATGCGGTTTTCGATACCGAATATGTTTACGATGCCGCTGACATTGAACCAATGATAACATACGGCACAAATCCGGGTATGGGAATTGGAATTTCGCAAACAATTCCAAATACAAACGGAATGCAGGGAAGCGACAAATCGACTTACGAAAAATCGCTGAATTACATGGGATATGCACCGGGTGAAAAGATGACCGGAAAAAAGATTGATTTTGTTTTCCTTGGGAGTTGTACAAACGGAAGGATCGAGGATTTCAGGCAATTTACTTCGTTTGTGAAAGGAAAGAAAAAAGCCGACAATGTTACTGCATGGCTGGTTCCGGGTTCAAAACAGGTTGAAAACCAAATTCGTGAAGAGGGTTTGGTAGAAATCCTTGAAGAAGCAGGATTCGAACTTCGTCAGCCCGGTTGTTCTGCTTGTCTGGCAATGAATGACGATAAAATTCCGGAAGGAAAATATTCAGTTTCAACTTCAAACAGAAATTTTGAAGGTCGTCAGGGGCCAGGTGCCAGAACTTTGCTTGCAAGTCCGCTAACCGCGGCAGCAGCAGCGGTAACGGGCTTTATTACCGATCCGAGGGAGCTATTAGCCCCCTAACCCCCGAAGGTGGAATAAAAAAAATGAAGAATAATTAGTTAAAAACTTTGCTCTTTACTCCTCCCCTTCGGGGAGGTCGGGTGGGGCTTAATATATTTATAAAATGGCATACGATAAATTCTCAATAATAACATCGCCGGCGGTTCCGTTGGAAATTGAAAATGTGGACACGGACCAAATTATTCCGGCCCGGTTTTTAAAAGCAGTTGAACGCAAAGGTTTTGGCGATAATCTTTTCCGCGACTGGCGGTATAACAAAGATGGAAGTCCAAAAGCTGACTTTCCGCTAAACAACAAAAAGTACTCAGGAAAAATTTTGGTAGGCGCCAAAAATTTCGGAAGTGGTTCAAGCCGCGAACATGCGGCCTGGGCAATTTACGATTACGGTTTCAGGGTTGTGGTTTCAAGCTTTTTTGCCGATATTTTTAAAGGAAACGCATTAAACAACGGATTACTCCCTGTTGTTGTAACTCCTGAATTCCTTCAAAAAATATTCGATGCAATAGAAAAAGATGCAAATACAGGGTTTGAAGTAAATCTGGAACAACAAAAATTTACAATAATTGCAACTGGCGAAAGCATCAATTTCGAAATCAATCCGTATAAAAAACACTGTTTGCAAAACGGGCTTGACGATATTGATTATTTGGTTGAAATGAAAAATAAAATTGCTGAGTTTGAATCAGCTTCGTGATTTTCCAACTGGAAGAGAAAATAAAAGAAAATAAAATGACAGGCAAAACAGTTGAAGTACAAGGTAAACTGCTGACAATAATGGACACTACTCTCCGCGATGGTGAACAAACTTCTGGAGTCGCATTTCGCGAAGGCGAAAAATTAAGTGTTGCAAAAGTATTGTTGGAAGACGTAAATGTTGACCGTATAGAGATTGCATCTGCCCGCGTTTCTGAAGGCGAATTTAAAGGAGCAAAACGCGTAATGCAATGGGCAGCGCAAAAAGGCTTCCTCGATAGAATTGAAATTCTTGGCTTTGTTGACGACAGGGTTTCTTTACAATGGATTGCCGACGCCGGTGGAAAAGTAGTCAATTTGCTTTGCAAAGGTTCATTGAAACACGTTTCTGAACAGTTGCGAAAAACACCTGAGCAGCATATTGCTGATATTAAAAAGGTACTTGCGAATGCTCAGGAAATGGGTATCAGGGTTAATATTTATCTTGAAGACTGGTCGAACGGGATGCGTAACTCGAAAGAATATGTGCATTTTATGATCAAAAACCTGAAGGATGAAAATATCGACAGAATAATGCTTCCTGACACCTTGGGAATTTTGGATCCTGATGAAACGTACTATTTCTGCAAAGAAATGGTTGAAGCTTTTCCTGAAGTCAGGTTTGATTTTCATGCCCACAACGATTATGATCTCGCAATCGCCAATGTATTTCAGGCCATAAAGGCAGGAATCCATTGTGTACATACAACCGTAAACGGACTTGGTGAAAGGGCGGGAAATGCACCGCTTTCAAGTGTAATTGCCACAGTTACCGATCACATGAAAATGAAATCCAATGTCAACGAAAGTAAGCTGAACAAAGTTTCGAAGCTGGTTGAATCATTTTCAGGAATCAGAATTCCCTCCAACAAACCACTTATTGGCGAATTCGTTTTCACCCAGTGCAGTGGAATTCATGCCGATGGCGACAGCAAAAACAATCTGTATTTTAATGAATTACTGCCCGAACGTTTTGGCAGAATAAGGAGTTATGCGCTTGGAAAAACTTCGGGAAAAGCCAATATCAAAAAGAATCTGGAAAATCTCGGAATCGAACTCGACTCTGAATCATTGAAAAAAGTTACAGATAAAATTATTCAGCTTAGTGATCTGAAAGAAAACATTACAAGCGATGATTTGCCCTACATTGTCTCCGATGTTCTGGATAGCGATGCAGTTGAACAAAAAGTTAAGGTAATTAATTATACAGTAACTCATACAATGGGTTTACGGCCGGTTGCAAATGTTGCAATAGAAATTGACGGTATGCAATACGAAGAGTTTTCAGATGGCGATGGACAGTATGATGCATTTGTTCGTTCGCTAAGGAAAATTTACAAAAAGCGGGGAAAATCGTTACCAAAACTCGTCGATTACGTGGTTACTATACCACCCGGAGGAAAAACTGATGCTCTGGTAGAAACTGTTATCACATGGAAAAACAGCCGCGAATTTAAAACAAAAGGTTTGGACCTCGACCAAAATGCAGCAGCAATAAAAGCAACAATCAGGATGCTTAACATATTTGAAAATGAGTTTATTCCGGTAGGTTAAGCCAATTTCTTTTTAGTTGAATTTCAATACTGAAAAAATCAAAATAACTTTTAAATCAAAATAAAAAACAATTAATGAAACTCAATCTTGCAATTCTTCCCGGCGACGGGATTGGGCCTGAAATAATCGAACAGGCAATGAAATCAGTAAAAGCAATTGCCAAAAAGTATAACCATGAATTAACCTATGAATATGGTTTAACAGGAGCAGTAGCCATCGACAAAGTTGGCGACCCCTACCCCGCTGAAACGCACGATTTGTGCATGAAATCGGATGCGGTTTTGTTTGGTGCAATTGGCGATCCAAAATTCGACAATAATCCAAAAGCGCCCGTCCGTCCGGAGCAGGGATTACTTGCCATGCGCAAGAAACTTGGACTTTATGCAAATATCCGTCCGGTTGAAACATTTGAATCACTTCTGCACAAATCGCCCTTACGCCGAGAGTTGGTTGAAGGTGCTGATTTTGTTTGCATCCGCGAATTGACAGGCGGTATTTATTTTGGCGAAAAAGGCCGGAAAGACAATGGTAACACAGCTTTCGACACAAATACCTACACCCGCCCTGAAATTGAACGTATCCTTGAATTGGCATATCAGTTTGCAGCAAAACGTAACAAAAAACTTACTGTTGTTGACAAAGCCAATGTTTTGGAGACCTCTCGTTTGTGGCGTGAGATCGCGCAGGAAATGGCTCCTAATTATCCCGACATTAAAACAGAATTCATGTTTGTTGACAATGCGGCCATGCAAATTATTCAGTGGCCAAAAAACTTCGATGTAATGGTTACTGAAAATATGTTCGGCGATATTTTAACCGATGAAGCAAGTGTAATTACAGGTTCTTTGGGACTTTTGCCATCGGCATCAATCGGAATCCATACTTCTGTTTTTGAACCTATTCACGGTTCATACCCGCAAGCTGCCGGGAAAGATATTGCCAACCCAGTCGCAACCATATTATCGGCTGCAATGATGTTTGAATATGCGTTCGAATTAATGGAAGAAGGAAAAGCTATTCGCAATGCGGTTGCTGCTTCTCTTGCCGAAAGGTATGTTACCGAAGATATTGCTGAAGGTCAATCATACAAAACTTCGCAGGTGGGAGACTGGATTGCTGAATATATTGCAAAAAACCAGTAACAGGTTTATTCAGAAAAATAACTCAAAAGAATAAAAACAGAAGCCGTTTAAATATAAATTTGAACGGCTTTTTTGTTTTTAAGAGCGTTGAAAAACCTCTCTATTTCAGTAATTTTTTTTGTTCTTTTTTTGTCATTTCCAAACCCCTGACCTCGTTTGGATGAACCACGTTAATATTTAAAGCCGGATTCAGTATTTCAGTTTTACCCGGAGAAGTTACAAACACAGGAATAATAAACTGCAAATCATTTGAATTTAACAAATTATGATAAATCATCAAAATTACTTCCGATGAGTTTGGTGCAACCTCACCAAGAATTTCACCGGCTTGCATAATTTGATTGATTTTCAGATTTTTATCTCTGACGATTACATTTTTATAAGTTATTAAAGTACCATCAGGTTGCAGCAACGTAATAACATTCGTCCATGCATTATACCAGTTTTTGGGATCTCCACTACGTATTACCCCTGTAATTTCAACAACTTGTCCCTGGCGTGCGGCATAAACAGGTTGGCCCTGATTTGCCTTAAAACCTGTCGCTTTCCACGATTTTGGTTCGTCGTCACCCCAAAAGCCTTTTATATTTTCAATATTTACCGGATTTACAGTTGTTCCCGGTGCAAATGGAATAAGATAAGGGAAATCAAGATTAATTTCAGGAGTTGGATTTGAACGAAAAGTTTTGATTTCGAAAATAAAAAATGGAGCGCCTGTATCAGATTCCCTAAGCAGCGTAAACAAACCGTTGTATCCCGGCTCAAGTTTTTTTACGTATGGCAAATTCTCTGTAAATCTTGTATTTTCAAGACTTGTGAAAATAAGATTTAAATAAAGCGGTGTTTTTGAATTGTTGCTTGCTCCAAATATACAATCGCCAACATTGTTGTAATCATATTGAACCTCAACAAACTGGGCTTTATTTTCAAAAAATATCAAACAAAACGCAAAAGTCAGAAAAAGTTTTACCATCAGAGATTGATTAATTTGATTAACAAAATTTAGAAATTATGAAATCATTCAAAAGTAAATAAAATTGATTTTCTTGTTGCCCAAAATAAGTTTAATCTGGAAAGATGTTTTCAAAAGAAGAAGTAAAGGAATTATGGCAAAGTTTCTGGCAAAATTTTAAAGCCCATTGTGAAACCCACCCGGCATTGAATTTTAAAAAGAAACGATGGATACTGAATGAAACACAAATCAGGGGTGTTGCATTGCGATTTGAAGCTGACAGGAAAAATGCCAGGGTAATTATTGAACTGCAAAACAAAAGTGAAGACCGCCGCCTGCAAATTTTTGAAATACTTGAGCGATACAAAGTCGTTGTAGAAGAAGGATTTACCGAAGGTTTAACATGGGAATTTTATCATCAGCGCGAAGATAACAATCAGGAAGTTTGCCGTATTTACTCACAAATGAACAATGTTGACTGGCACCGAAAAACGGATTGGCCAAATATTTATAACTTCTTTATTGAAAACATGTTACAGTTGGAATACAATTTTTTAATGCTAAAAGACAACTTAAAGGAAGAATTAAAAGGAAGATTTGAATAAGAATTAACAGGCAAATTAGTTTTCAATTTATTAATTCATTCTAAATAAGCACAAGCACATTTGAACACATTCAACAATCTATATATTTGTTGACAGTAAAACCAAAATTCTTTTAAAATGCCGCAACTTTTAGCCATTTTTGTTGTTAGTTTTTGCAAATATCATAGAATAATTCAATTAATAAAAAATAGATAATATGTTTGATTTAGAACTCATTAAAACGGTATATACACAGTTGCCTGAAAGGGTTGAAATTGCCAAAAAGAAACTTAACCGTCCGTTAACTTACGCTGAAAAAATATTATACGCCCATCTTTTTGATCCTAAGGCTGTTGAAGCATTTGGTCGTGGAAAAGCGTATGTAGATTTTGCCCCCGACAGGGTTGCAATGCAGGATGCCACAGCTCAAATGGCACTACTTCAATTTATGAATTCGGGCAAAAAAACCACAGCAGTTCCATCAACAGTCCATTGCGATCACCTGATACAGGCACAGGTTGATGGAAAAACCGATTTAGGGGTTGCTCAAACAGCAAATAAAGAAGTTTATGATTTTCTTGAGTCAGTTTCAAATAAATACGGGATTGGATTTTGGAAACCAGGTGCGGGAATTATTCACCAGGTTGTTTTGGAAAATTATGCATTTCCCGGAGGAATGATGATTGGTACTGACTCACATACTGTTAATGCAGGCGGATTAGGAATGGTCGCCATTGGCGTTGGCGGTGCCGATGCAGTTGATGTAATGGCCGGAATGGCTTGGGAACTTAAAATGCCAAAACTTATCGGGGTTAAACTTACCGGAAAACTGAGCGGTTGGTCGGCTTCAAAAGATGTAATTCTAAAAGTTGCCGGAATCCTGACAGTTAAGGGTGGAACCGGTGCAATTATAGAATATTTTGGAGAAGGTGCGAAATCGCTTTCTGCAACCGGCAAAGGTACTATTTGCAACATGGGTGCCGAAGTTGGCGCTACCACAAGTATTTTTGCCTACGACGAGAGCATGGAACGCTACCTGAAAGCAACTGGCCGGGAAGAAGTTGCCTTACATGCAAACTTGGTAAAAGATTATTTGGATGCCGACCCTGAAGTATATGAAAATCCGGATCTGTATTATGACCAGGTAATTGAAATCGATCTTTCGAAACTGGAACCACATATCAACGGTCCTTTTACTCCCGACCGTGCCACGCCTATTTCTATGATTGGCAAAGTTGCCAAAGAAAATGGCTGGCCAATTGACATTTCAGTGGGTTTAATCGGTAGTTGCACCAACTCTTCTTATGAGGATATTTCAAGGGCAGCGTCAATTGCGCAGCAAGCCGTTGAGAAAAACCTTATTACCAATTCAGAATTTACAATCACACCCGGATCGGAACAGGTTCGCTACACAATTGAACGTGATGGATTTATTTCGATATTCGAAAAAATGGGTGGTAAAGTTTTTGCAAATGCCTGTGGCCCTTGTATTGGTCAATGGTCACGTGAAGGTGCTGAAAAAGGTCAGAAAAACACAATAGTACATTCGTTTAACAGAAATTTTTCGAAACGTGCTGATGGTAATCCAAATACGCATGCCTTTGTTACATCGCCTGAATTGGTGACAGCACTTGCAATAGCCGGACGTTTGGATTTTAACCCATTGACCGATTCACTTACAAACACAAAAGGTGAACAAATTAAACTAAATCCACCTGCAGGTGAAGAATTACCATCAAATGGATTTGCCGTTGAGGATGCCGGTTATCAGGCTCCTGCGGCCGATGGTTCAAAAGTTCAGGTTTCTGTTTCTCCCAATTCGGGCAGGCTGCAACTTTTGTCACCTTTCGAACCCTGGAACGGGAAAAATATTACCGGTGCAAAATTGCTGATCAAAGCACTTGGAAAATGTACAACCGACCATATTTCAATGGCTGGTCCGTGGTTGCGTTTCCGCGGACATCTTGACAATATTTCGAATAACATGCTTATCGGCGCTGTAAATGCTTTCAATAATGAAACCAATAAAGTTAAAAACCAGCTTACCGGAGAATATGATGCTGTTCCAGCTGTTCAGCGTAATTACAGAGAAGCCGGAATACCAACAGTAGTTGTTGGCGACCAAAATTACGGTGAAGGTTCATCACGCGAACACGCTGCAATGGAACCACGACATTTGGGAGTTAGGGCGGTTATTGTAAAATCATTCGCCCGTATTCACGAAACCAACCTCAAGAAACAAGGTATGTTGGGTTTAACTTTTGTAAATGAAGAAGATTATGATTTGATCCAGGAAGATGACACATTCAATTTTATTGATTTAGTTGAATTTGCACCCGGAAAAACGCTTACAGTTGAAGTAGTTCATGCCGATGGTACAAAAGACAAAATTGAACTGAACCACACCTACAATGACCAGCAAATCGATTGGTTCAGAGCGGGTTCAGCTTTAAATTTAATAAAAAAACAAAATAATTAAATAATAATTTAGAAGTTATAAGGACGTCATTCTCTATTCATTTCAGCAAAATTTTCAGTTAAAAATTGAAAGTATTCCTGACATTTCGGGCTGAAGAATCAGAGAGTTGATTCTGTAGAACTAAAAAAAATCAAAACAACTATGCAAAAAATTAAAGTTCAAAACCCTGTTGTAGAGCTTGATGGAGATGAGATGACCAGAGTTATCTGGGATTTCATTAAACAAAAACTTATTCTTCCGTATCTCGACATCGATTTAAAATATTATGATTTGGGAATGGAAAACCGCGATGCGACAAATGATCAGGTAACAATCGATTCGGCACTTGCAATCCAAAAATATGGAGTGGGTGTAAAATGTGCAACAATTACTCCCGATGAAGCCCGGGTTGAAGAGTTTGGACTTAAAAAAATGTGGAAATCTCCCAATGGCACAATCCGTAATATTTTAGGTGGTACAGTTTTTCGTGAACCAATTATATGTAAAAATGTACCTCGCCTTGTTCCCGGCTGGACAAAACCAATTTGTATTGGCCGTCATGCCTTTGGCGATCAATATCGTGCAACCGATTTCCTGACAAAAGGAAAAGGAAAACTAACCATAACATATACTCCTGAAGATGGAAGCGAACCGGTATCACACGAAGTTTTTGATTTCGAAGGAGATGGTTTGGCAATGGCAATGTATAATACAGACGAGTCAATCCGCGGTTTTGCCCGCTCATGCATGAACCAGGCAATCGAGAAAAAATGGCCACTCTACCTTTCAACAAAAAATACAATCTTAAAAAAATATGATGGCAGGTTCAAAGATATCTTCCAGCAAATTTTTGACACCGAGTTTAAAGAAAAATTCGATGAACTTGGAATAACCTACGAACACAGGTTAATAGACGATATGGTAGCCGCATGTATGAAATGGGAAGGTGGTTATGTTTGGGCATGTAAAAATTATGATGGCGACGTTCAAAGTGATACAGTTGCTCAAGGTTTTGGCTCACTTGGTTTAATGACCTCAACATTGGTAACACCAGACGGGAAAATAATGGAAGCTGAAGCTGCCCACGGCACTGTTACACGCCACTATCGTGAGCACCAGAAAGGACGTCCAACTTCAACAAACCCAATTGCTTCAATTTTTGCATGGACCCGTGGATTGGCTTTCAGAGGAAAATTGGACAACAATCAAAAATTAATTGAATTCGCCAATTCGTTAGAACAAGTTTGTATTGAAACTGTTGAAAGTGGTAAGATGACAAAAGATTTGGCGCTTATTGTATATGAGAAAAATCTCAAGCCGGAACACTACCTGACAACAGAAGGATTTCTGGAGGCATTGAACGAAAATCTGAGCAAAAAATTAAATTAAAAAAACAACTTGTTTCGAACCAAAAATTAATTATTTTGGCAATTACTGAATTGAGATATGACAAATAAAGCACAAATAATCAACGGGCAAATAGTAGTACCTGATTTTCCAACAATTCCCTTTATTGAAGGTGATGGAATTGGGAAAGACATTACTGTACCTACTCAAAAGGTAATCGATGCAGCAATAGTTAAAGCATACGGAAATTCAAAAAAAATTACGTGGAAAGAGGTTTTGGCCGGAGACAAGGCATTAAAAGTAACAGGAACACACCTTCCAGATGAAACAATCGAGATTTTCAAAGAATATCTGATTGGTATAAAGGGACCTTTGTCAACACCTGTTGGTGAAGGGATCAGATCGTTGAACGTAGCATTACGCCAAACGCTTGATTTGTTTGTTTGCCTTCGGCCAATCCGCTGGTTTAAAGGTGTCCCCTCTCCTATTCGCTATCCATCGCTGGTTGATATGCACATCTTCAGGGAAAATACAGAAGACATTTACGCCGGGATTGAATATATGACAGGTGCTGAAAACACTAAGAAGTTCAAAGATTTCCTTATCAACGAAATGGGAGTCAGTAAAATCCGGTTTCCTGAAAGCTCTTCAT
The DNA here is from genome assembly GCA_035391305.1 of Draconibacterium sp. Classification (GTDB taxonomy): domain Bacteria; phylum Bacteroidota; class Bacteroidia; order Bacteroidales; family Prolixibacteraceae; genus Draconibacterium. The sequence continues at coordinate 19,108 of DAOPKR010000041.1, read as the reverse complement.
TTGGCATTAAGCCAATTTCAAAAGAAGGTTCTGAAAGATTAATTCGTGCAGCTTTTGAATATGCCATTAAACGCGAATTGCCTTCGGTAACACTTGTACACAAAGGCAATATCATGAAATTTACCGAAGGTGCATTTAAAAACTGGGGTTATGATTTGGCAGAAAATGAGTATGGGAATGATACATTTACCTGGCGACAATTCGAAAAAATCAAATCGGAAAAAGGACTTTTAGATGCTGAAAAAGTGTTGAACGATGCAAAAAAAACAGGAAAAGTTATCATAAAAGACGTGATTACTGATGCCTTTTTGCAGGAATCATTATTGCGACCGTTTGATCATTCAGTAATAGCAACAATGAACCTGAATGGCGATTATATTTCAGATCAGTTGGCAGCAATGGTTGGTGGAATTGGGATATCGCCCGGGGCAAATATCAATTATAAAAATGGCTATGCCATTTTTGAGGCAACTCACGGAACAGCACCAAACATTGCCGGAACCGGAAATGCAAACCCTAGTTCTCTGCTGCTTTCGGGAGTGATGATGCTTGAATATATGGGTTGGAACGAAGCTGCAGAACATGTTTATGACGCTATGGAACACACTTTTTCTAAACGCCGGGTAACTTCGGATTTATTTACACACATGGAAGCAGCAACATTACTCACAACGTCAGAATTTGCTGACGAGATTATTAAAAATATGCATTAAAAAGAATCAATTAATATTATAAAAAATGGAGTATATTAAAAGCAGGTTTTACGAAAAAGCCATCAAATGCAATGCTGAATTTCAGCGGATTAGAAAAGACCATGGAGATGTTGTCCTTGGCCAGGTTACCATCGATCAGGTGCTTTCAGGGATGAAAGGAATACCTGCACTTGTTACCGAAACTTCGAAACTTGATGCAAATGAGGGTATTCGTTTTAAAGGATACTCCATTCAGGAATTAAGGAAAAAACTTCCCAAAATAGAAGATGAAGGTGAGCCTCTTCCTGAAGGCTTATTTTATCTTATGTTAATCGGAGAAATACCTGACAAAGAGGATGTTCTAAACCTTTCAAAAGACTGGTCAACAAGGTCGCACGTGCCTCAGCATGTTTTTGATGTTATTGATGCACTGCCAAAAAACAGTCGCCCAATGACACAGTTTATTACAGCAATAACTGCATTGGCACCTGAATCTGTTTTCCAAAAAGCATATCGTGCCGGTGTAAATAAAAAATTCTACTGGGATTTTATGTATGAAGATGTGATGAACCTTATAGCTCGTCTTCCTCGAATTGCTGCATATATTTATCGTCGGATGTATCACAAAAGCAAACATATTGAAGCAAACCACAATCTGGATTGGGCAGGAAACCTTGCCCACATGATGGGATTTGAATCAACCGAAGTAAAAAGATTGCTTCGTTTATATATGGTAATTCATGCCGACCATGAAGGCGGCAACGTTTCTGCACACGCCACTCATCTTGTAGGTTCAGCGCTGAGTAATGCCTATTATTCATTTGCTGCGGGAATGGCCGGTTTGGCAGGACCATTACATGGATTTGCCAATCAGGAAGTAATTAACTGGATCTATGAAATGATTGAACAAATTGGTACTGACGAACCAAATGATGAGCAAATAGCTGCTTACATTGAGGAAACCCTGCAGCAAGGACGCGTAGTTCCAGGTTATGGTCATGCGGTTTTACGAATTACTGACCCCAGGTTTACAGTTCAACAGCAGTTTGCCGAAAAATACATTGCACACGACAAATTGATAAACACAGTAAACGCGATTTACAGGGTTGCTCCACCAATTCTTGAAGCTACAGGGAAAATTAAGAATCCATGGCCAAATGTTGATGCAATCAGCGGAGCACTTTTAAATCATTATGGAATTACAGAGCATAATTTCTACACTGTATTATTTGGAGTTTCGCGTTCACTGGGAGTACTGGCTTCTCTGGTTTATGACCGTATTTATGGACTTCCTCTGGAAAGACCATCATCATTTCCGCTAAGCTGGTTTCACGAAAAAGCTAATGGGGGAACAAAAGCACCATGTTAAAAAACTATCATAAAAAAGTCAGCTCTTCAGCTGACTTTTTTTGTTTCGTCTAGTCTGGTTAATTCCCAAATCGTCTCAATTTTAAAAATAATCAGGCATAACGATTAAAAACTTATTATTTTCTAATAATTACGTAATCAATATAATACGACATAATATAATTAATTCTAGCTCTATTTTTAGCCAATAAATAATTTTAACATTTACTTTATTTAATTAAAACCCTTATTTTTTTAAACAAAATAAAATTACTGTTGTTAAACGTTAGTAAAAAAGCTATTTAACTTTTAATAACAGTTAATGTTAATTTTTAATAAAAAAATTATAAATAAAATTATTGTTTAATAGTTTTTTGTTTTAATTTTCTGCTAATTTACCAAGCAGGATTCTCCTCAGGATTTCACAATAAATTTGCACTTTTTAGCTAATAATAAATATTTGACTTGTATTTATTATATGCTTAACTTGAATCGACTAAATTACCTAATATCCAATTTCAAATGATTAATAAAAATATTTATTAATTAAAACTGAATTGTAATTTATGCAAAGGAATCGATCAGAACCAAAAATTGAAGTATGTACCATACTCATTTTTAAACCATTTTTATTTGAAATCGGATTTATTAACAAAACAAAACTATTATTATGAAGAAAAAAAGATTGTATCTCATTCTGGTTTTGCTTTTTGCTTCGTTTGCCAGTGCTTTTGCGCAAACCAAAGTAAGTGGAACCGTTACAGAAACCAATGGAAGTAGTATTCCTGGAGTTTCAATTGTTGAGAAAGGCACTACTAATGGTACTACCAGCGACATTGATGGTAAATACACATTAAATGTGCGTTCAGGAGCTATTTTGCAATTTTCATTTGTAGGTATGTTAACCCTGGAAGAAGCAGTAGATGGACGTTCCACCATTGATGTGGTGATGGAATCAGATGCCATCGGTCTTGATGAAGTTGTTGTTACTGCACTCGGTATTCAGCGCGATAAAAAAACGCTGACCTACGCATCACAACAAGTAAATGGCGATGAATTAATGAAAGCCAGGGGCACCAACTTTATGGAGAACCTTAGCGGTAAAACTGCAGGCCTTGAAATCGAGAAAAGCTCCTCGGGTGCTGGTGGTTCAACAAGAGTTATTTTAAGGGGATTCAAATCATTGGGCGGTTCCAGTGAACCTTTATATGTAATTGATGGTATTCCTGTAATGAACATAAAACGTGGACAACCCGGTATGTGGGGTGGAGCTGATAATGGCGATGGTTTATCACAATTGAACCCCGATGATATAGAAAGTATCAACGTTTTAAAAGGATTAAATGCATCTATTCTTTATGGTAGCCAGGGCGCCAATGGTGTTGTGCTTGTTACAACAAAGAAAGGTGTAGCCGGTACAGCAAGAGTTACTTTAAACTCTACAACAACATTTGAAAATGTTCTTGTTTGGCCTGAATTACAGTTTGATTACGGTGCATTAAACGGTGCTAAGGAGAGTTGGTCAACAACAAAGGGAGGCACTAAATACACTGAGCAAATGATGAAGGACTTCTTCCAGACAGGAAATAATTTAATTAATGGTGTTACTGTTTCTGGTGGAAATAATGTTACCACAGCTTATTTCTCTTATAATAACACTTCTGCACGAGGGATTATTCCAAATAATAACTATGGAAAAAACAATGTTTCGTTCAAACAGTCAACCAAACTTTTCAACGAAAAACTTACATTGGGTTCAAATATTATTCTTGCCTCAGAGTTGATAGAAAACCGTAACGTTGCCGGTTATTATCTTAACCCATTGACAGGGCTTTACAATTTCCCACGCGAAAGAGATTGGGCAGACTACAGGGATAATTATAAGATTTTTAGTGAAACAAGAAACATGTACCTTCAAAATGTATATGTCGTTGACCATCACTTAAGTAATCCTTATTGGATAATTAATATGGAGCCGAGGGAAGAGAGAATACAAAGAATGATTGCCAATGCTTCTGCCGATTACATTATTACTGACCATTTATCTCTTATAGTTAGAGGAACATATGATTATGTTGACTATACATCGACACAGAAAGACTATGCAGGTTCAAATGTTACAAATGTTTCTCAAAACGGCAGATATTATTTCGCCGACAGAACCGACACAAAAGCTTATGCAGATGCTTTGTTGAAATATGACAATACATTTGGTAAATTGAATGTAACAGGCTTTATTGGTGGAAGTTACACCAAAAACAAGTGGTTTGGAAAAGGTGGAGATAATGGAACAAACAATCTGCTTTATCCAAATGTTTTTTCAACTCAGAACTACCCAACAAATGTTGTAATTAATGAGTATGGTGGGGAGACTATATTACAATCTATTTACGGAAGTGTAAGTTTAGGATACAATGATATGTTTTATCTTGATGTGTCTGGACGAAATGGCTGGTCTTCAACACTTATTGGAACTGATGATGGTGCTTCTTACTTTTATCCTTCGGTAGGAGGTGTTGTATTGCTAAGCAATATATTTACCATGCCTGAATTTATTTCGTTCCTGAAAGTAAGAGGTTCCATTGCGCAAGCGGCGAAGGAAGTGCCATGGAATGCAATACGTTCCGACAATTCAATTACCAACGCTACAGGTGGAATAACTAAGTCAACAGTACAACCGTGGACAGACCTAAAACCTGAGTTGATAACAAGTAACGAACTCGGAGCAGAATTTAAATTGTTTAAAGGAAGGGTTGGTTTCGATTTTACATATTACAATAACTCAAGTACAAATCAGTTCCTGAATGTTGATTTACCTGCGGAAGAAAGAGGCCGATATCAAACCAAAAATATCAATATTGGAGAAATCGTAAATAAAGGTGTTGAAATAACACTCGATTTAACACCGGTACAAACCAACTCAATAACATGGAAAACAGCATTTAACTTCCATAAGAATAACAATAAAATTATTGAATTGGATCCTGAAAATCCTAATCGGGTAATTGGCATGGGTTCTTCAGAAGGATATCAGACATTCCTGAGGGCAGGTGGTTCTTATGGCGATTTGTATGGTTACATGTTTAGAAGAAATGAAGCCGGACAAATTATGCTGGATGAAACCAGTGGACGTCCGTTGAAAACAGCAGTTCAGTATGATGTAAATGATTGGACTGTTGGATACCTTGGAAACCTTGAACCTGACTGGAACCTTGGTTGGAATAACAGCGTTCAGGTTGACAGATTTAACATTGGTCTGCTTATCTCAGGAAAATTTGGTGGAGAAGTTGTCAGCCAGACAGAATCTATGCTTGACGGTTGGGGTGTTAGTAAAAGAAGCGGTGATGCAAGGGATGTTGGCTATGTTGAAATCAATGGCATAAAAGGAACTACTCCTGTTACACAAATAAGTGCTTTTGATTATTATGCTGAAGGTGGCGGTATCGGAGGTAGAAACGGTATCATAGAACCATACGTATATGACAGAACAAATATCAGGGTAAGTCAGTTATCAATTGCTTATGATTTTGATGTGAAAAAATTAAATCATATAGAAGGATTAACATTTTCGGTTGTAGGACAGAATTTATTTCTGTTGTACAAGAAAGCTCCATATGATCCAGAGTTGGCTATGAGTACTAACAATTCATCGCAATCTCTCGATAACTTCAATGTGCCGGCCACAAGGACTTACGGATTTAATATTAAAGTAACATTCTAAAACTGAAGAACGATGAAAAAGATAATTTTTGTATTTATACTTACTCTCGGATTTTTCGCATGTACCGATAATTTCGAAGAGGCAAACAGAAATAATTACCTTATTTCGGATACCGAACTGGAACAGGACTTCAACCTTTTAGGTTCTCCATTTCAGGGCTTTTTAAGCAATTTGTTTGGACACCAGATTGAAGAGGACCTTTGTTACGACAACTGGACACGTATGCTTGGTACTCCTACTCCTTTCGTGGGAGGTGTAAACAACACAACCTACTACATAAGATGGAACTCGTATTGGGGCCGTATTTACGGAAGTGTAATGTCACCATCTTTACAGGTTATTAAGCAAGCCGATGAGGGAGGATACGAAGTATTTTCGGCATGGGCTAAAATGTTACAGGTTCTTGCCATTTCCAAGTTAACCGCAATTCATGGTCCGGTAATCTATTCCAATTATGGTGTATCAGGCCAGGCAAATATTTATGATAAAGAAGATGTTCTTTATAATAAACTATTTGCTGATTTGGATGCTGTTCAGGCTGTATTTGCTGCCAATAAAGATTATAAAGGATTAACAAAGTTTGATGCCAGTTATGCCGGCGACATTGCAAAATGGAGCAAACTGATAAATTCTATGCGTTTAAGATTGGCAATCAGGATTTCAAAAGTTGCACCTGCCCTGGCAAAAACACAGGGGGAAAAAGCTTTGAGCGACCCTGCCGGATTAATTTCTTCCAATGGCGATAACTTTAATGTTTCGCTTTATGGTGATAAAATTCCGGTGAACGTAATCTGTTTCGAATGGGGAGATACACGGATGGGATCAGGAATGGAATCTTTTGGGGTAGGTATGAAAGACAACCGTATAACTAGCTTTTTTGCGCCAGCTTCCGATAATACCCTTTATCCAGATCATCCTGACTGGCCGTACAAAGGTATTCATAGTGGTGCGTTTCTTGACGCAAAAGACCAAAGACTAACTTATTCAACAATTAATGAATCATTTAAATCTGTTACTTCAAGAAGGTATTTTACTTATTCAGAGGTTTGTCATCTGAAAGCCGAGGCTGCTTTAAGAGGTTGGGCCGGAGCTGGTGATGCAAAAACAAACTACGAAGATGGAGTAAGAGCATCTTTTGCAGATTGGGGTGCCGGTGGAGTTGATGCATATTTAGCTGATGATACAAGTAAACCTATCAACTATGTGGATCCAAAAGATTCGAGAAACAACTGGACTTCGCGTTCTGATGTTACTGTTGCCTGGAATGATGCAGACAGCAACGAGAGAAAGCTTGAAAAGATTATCACTCAAAAGTATTTCAACAACTTTACAAATGCATTGGAAACATGGGTTGACCACCGAAGGACAGGATATCCTAAGCTGCCTTACAATACAAAAAACGATAGTAATGCAGATTGGGGCGTAATTCCTGCTGACCAGTTTATTAAAAGAATGCCTTTTATTAATGGAGAACGAAATAATAATGCAGATGGTGTTGCTGATGCAACTACCAAACTTGGAGGGCCTGATTTAATAAGCACCCGCTTATGGTGGGATACCGGTAATCCAAATAATTTCTAATATTTGTTTTTACAAAATAATAAAGGCCGCCCGGCAGAGTGGCGGCCTTTTTCTTTTTTTATATTGAATAGAGTAATTTTTTATTTCATTTGAAAATCAAAATTCTGTATCAACAGAGTCTGCAAAAATTGGTATATTGTAACCTTTAACTAAATACCTTTTATTTTTCATTTCAGTTCTATTTAACAATCTAAACCATACAAAACATGGAACAATTTCAGAAATACAAAACATTCGTCTTGTTGTCAGCTTTGATACTGATTACATGCCCTTCGGGTTTTGCACAAAAAATTTCGGATTTTAAAATTTCAGATTCCGGTTCTGCCAATAAATCAGGAGTTGTAAATCAAACTCAGTTTAATGGTTACACCAATCACTGGCAAAACAGTTACACTGAATTGTACAGATATGGCAATTTGTTTAAAATGGCTGTTCCCAACGTTCAGAAAACAATTTTACAAAGCAAACTGAATGTTGCAGAAGATATGGGAATGCCCGGCTTGTTAATGCAGGAAGGTTTCCTTTCAAAACTTCTGTCAGTTAAATTTCAGCAAATTCAAAATCCTTCACTGGAACAACTTGAAGATAAAATCAAGACAGAAAATGTTTTATTGATTACAACTTCAAACTCAGAAGTTGGGAAAAAAATGGAAGAAATTGCCGCTCCTGTTTTTGAATGGACAAAAGATTTACATAGTTATCAGTATAACGACCCGGGTTTAGAAACTATAAAAGCTTTTTACCTTGTTAACGGCGAACGGCAAATATTCGTAATCTCTTCAAACGCTACAGATCTGTCGGAAAAATTAATTAAACTTATTGATCAAACCCGTGAAATCCTTGCTGAATACCGCCTTGAAAAAGGTTGGTTTGGCGCTGCAACATTACTGAAAAGTGTTACCTGTACACCCGGTCATCCTATAGAAGTGATTGGAAAAGGGATGAACGAAGGAAATTCATGGTTTATCTTCGATGGATATATGGATTTTCTTGCTAAAAGTGAATTGGAAAACTGGGTAAAAGAGGTAAATCTGCCCGTTTTTGCCGATGCAGGGTTTTCGCCCATTTACGGATGCCGTGATTACGAAGGGTTGCAGGTACAGGACATGGCTACAAACCAGGCCTGGATCGATTATGCCCATAAAAAAGGTGGATACGCTTTTCGCCCGGTATATGACCCTGCCAGTGATGCATTTGAATTTGACGGATACATTGCAGGCGAAGGAAATAAAAAGCAGATTGATAACGAAAACGTACCATTTATCAGCAAAACGGGTACTTTACTGGAAAATGCAATCCCTTCGATGGTTTTGTTTGTTGAGAAAGAAAAATCACTTACAAACAAAACGATTTGGGATGCAATAATGTCAAGAAAAAATGTAGCTGTTTTGGATGAAGCAAAAATGATGGGGGCTGCAAAATTCAGAAATACACTTGAATTATTATACCTTGATAAGAATTTTCTGGCTGACTATTTTGGAGATAATATTGATATTGAAGCAAAAACAGAAGGTTACAATTTAATTTTAACATTAAAAAACTACGCCTCAACAAATCTTTCGGGCGAAATTGAGATTGTTACCTCATCAGCGTTAAAAACAAAAGGAAATGAGCCCGTACAGATTTCACTTTCAGCAAAAGAATCAACACAGTTAATAGTTCCACTTCAACCAACTGAAAAAGCGATGGGAAAATCAAACCCCGTTGCAATTCGTTTTAAGGGTGATGGAATTTCAAAAAGTACGGTTGCCATGCTCGATTTACCACCTGCTATTTCTGTTCATCAGTTGCTTTATGGCAATGCACCCAAAGTTGAATTTCCGGTTACCATACACAACTATACTGCGCAAACTAAATTTCCGGTGAATATTTCGGTTTTCAAAAAAGATAATCTGAAAAAACCTGTTCTTCAGCAAACACAAAATGTTGAAATACAAACTTCAGCATTTCAGCAAATTCATTTCAATCTGAATTTAAATCCGGGTGATTACACAGTTGAACTAAATGCACTTGAAAGTACTGCAAAAACTCAGTTGGGAGTTGGCGAAACCAAAGGCAAAAATTATTTATTCGAAATTGATTTAAACAGCGACGGAATAAAAGAATACCGCATGGAAAATGATTCGGTACAAATTACCTTGCTGCGAACCGGCGCCCGTGTTATTGAATACATTGTAAAAAGCAAAAATGATAACGTGCTGTTTAAAGCCTGGCCCGAAAAAACCTACAACGATAAAAAACCTTTCAGGGAACGTGGATATTATCCTTATGGTGGATTTGAAGATTTTCTGGGGCAGGCAAGCATGGAAACACACAAACTATATGATGCAAAAATCATTAAAGGTGAAGGCGATTTTGTTCGTGTTGAAATGAATGCCGACTATTATGGAAACCACATTAAGAAAACTTTCACTTTATATGGCAACTCGCCTTTGCTTGAAGTCAGGTTTGAGTTAACGTTTAAAAACCCTGAAGCAAATGTTCTGGGGCCACAACCTATTCTCGAACTCGGCAGGAAACACTGGACTGAGGACGTTTTTACTGTTCCAACCATGGAAGGCCTGAAAGAATACAGAATGTTGCCCGAAAAATATTACGGTCAGGCAATTAATGTAAAGGAAGGATGGAATGCAGGTTACGATACAATGGAAGATATTTCGTTTGTTGGTGCATTCCCTGTAACACAGCCACTCTTCCTTCACATGTGGATGAACCATCCTGATAATGCGGAGGCGCCTCATTATTATGTGGAATTTCAGCCATGGACTCCTATTACACAAAAAACCACAATGTATTTTAGTTACTACATTTGGGGAAGTGGCGGTAAATGGCAAAATGGGGTTGATGAACTTAGAAAAAGAAATTTGATTTCTGTTCGTT
>DAOPKR010000041.1:0-8787 GCA_035391305.1 Draconibacterium sp. | reverse complement strand
AAATGGCAAAATGGGGTTGATGAACTTAGAAAAAGAAATTTGATTTCTGTTCGTTGAATTGATACATGTTGGCGAATTATAAATTTAACAAGGTTTGGGGTTTGTGATTATGCTGGCCACTAAGGTTTGAGCAACCGAAAATATGGTTTTTGATTTTTCATTTCTATATTCCTGAAAATATGGTTAATCGTTAAAAGAGACCTTATTATACTTTCCTAAAGCTTAGTAGAAAATTGAATACCAACTAATTACGACCTTATTATTGAAACTAATTTCACAACAATAAAATCTATAAAATAAAAAGAACAAAACCGGAATAAAATGAAAAACAAAACGTTATTTAAAACAGCCATATTAGTTGGATTCGTCTTTGTATTTTTCAACGTTTCTGCAAAAGAAGTTACAAAAGAGCTGAATATTAAGCATATTGAACTGGGTCCTCCTGTTCCGGCAATACCTTTTTACCATTTTATTGCCGACCTTGAGTTGCCATCACCTTCAATAATTGAAGTACATGCCGAAGTAAACGGGAAAGAATTACGAGCAACCGATTTGCACCGCGTTAAAGACGACACTGAATTGAATTATCCACCGTTAACACACCGTCCACCTTCAGGTTACGGCCTGTCGCAGGATGGTACTTTGTATCAGAATTTACATGTTACAGGTTGGGTTAAATGGAATCCCGGCGAAACCTATTCAATAAAAATAACAGTTCGCATAAAAAAAGACATAAAAGGGACAGACAAAGACGAATGGCTTTCAAAAACAGTAAATGTAAAAGCACCTGAAAAAATACATGTCTTTGATACTGCCTGGAAAAACTATAAATCAGTAGTTGTTAGCGAAACTGCCGGAATCGAAAGAAAATCGGAACCGGTGGAAATGCTGCTTGCATTTTATCCTGATGAAGCTTTCGATTTAAAACGCGAAATCAGGGTTGTTGCAGTTGACCCCGAAACTTTTAATTTAACCGAAGTTCCGTGCCAGGTTTACGACTTGCAAAAATATTTGGTTGAAGATGATTTGGCGCCCGATGAAAATGGCAAACCAACACGCGAAGTTCCGCTTTGGTACCCAACTTTAAGCGCCCGGGTAGCTTTTACTGCTGATGTCCCGGCCAATAAAAGCAAAGTTTACCTCGTGTATTACAACAACGACAAAGCACTGGCACCAATTTATACAAGCGATTTAAAAGTTCAGGGAGAAATGCCGGGGTTAAATATCGACAACGGTGAAATGTCAATTGTGCTGCATCCAAATTCGGGTCACCTCGACCAGCTAACGTTTAAAAAGAAACCAAATTTTCCGCTTTTTCACCGCATGGAAACCAACGGTGCAATACACTGGAATCCGGGAATTTACACCCCTCCCCGACCATGGACACACACGGCAGACTGGAAACCGCCACAGCATGTTAATGTAATTTCTGGTCCGGTAACCGCAGTTACTGAATTATGGGGAAATTTACGCGACATTCCTGAAGTGGATGCCTCGGTGAGATACCAGTTTTTCCCGGATGTACCCTATTTTATAAGCTCAACAAATATGCGGATCAACGAAACTGTAAATTGTATTGCCTTACGGAATGCGGAAATTGTTTTCAAACGCGAATTGATGACGAACGCAGCTTGGTATGATGTAATTCGAGATAAAGTAATTACCTACGATGTTACTGATATGCCCGACCTGACTGATTTAATGATGGAAGCGGATGTTCCGTGGATTACTTTTTATAATGAAAAGGAAAAAATCGGATTTGCCGGCATTCAGTTAAGTTATTCAAACAGTGGCCTCGAATCCCGTGAACGACTTTTAAACCCGTTTATGTATATCACCGGAGGTCCATGGATTTACTGGGCACGTGCCTTGTCACTGCCTTTTCTTTCATCGAATATGCAGCAAATGGTGCCTGCCATGAAAGGGAATTATTTCAGTGAAAAATGGGCTTACCTTGTATATGAAATTAAAGAAGGTACAAATCCTTATCAGCCGGTTTTGGAATGGAAAAAACGTTTGCTAAATCCTTTAAGAGTTTATTTAGCTGAAGAAGTTGACGAGCGCGTTTCAAAAACTGTTCAGGAATTGTTTATCGATGAAGGTAAAAGTGGCTGGGAAGAAAGAGAAACAGGGAAGCATTAAACATTTGAACAAAATCAGTATCAAGTATCAAGTATCAAGATTTTAAATTTCAATAATGATTCTTTATACTTGATACTATTGTCTTGTGTCTGGCAACTGAATAATTACAATTACTTTAAAACACAATCAAAATATGCAAAACTCGCGGCGCGATTTTTTTAAGAAAGCATCTGTTACAGGAATGGCGGCATTGGCAATTCCTTTTTCTTCAAATGCAGAAAACATGATTCAGGTTGAAAGCATTGGGGAAATTGAAGACAAATTAATCGTTCCAAAAGGAACTGGATTAAAAATAACGGGGACTTTCCTTGATGAAATTTCGCATGATATTCCTCACCAAAATTGGGGTGAAAAAGAGTGGGATCAGGATTTCGCTTACATGAAAGCAATTGGAATTGATACGGTGATAATGATTCGGTCAGGTTACCGGAAATTTATAACCTATCCTTCAGGATACCTGATGAAAACCTTCAACTGCTACAAACCATCAGTTGATTTACTTGAAATGTATTTGCGTCTGGCTGAAAAACATGGACTAAAATTCTATTTCGGATTGTACGATTCAGGAAAATACTGGGACACCGGCGATTTAAGCTGGGAAATCGATTCAAATAAATATGTAATTGACGAGGTTTGGAAGAACTACGGAAGTAAGTACAAAAGTTTTCAGGGTTGGTATATAAGTGGCGAAATCAGCCGGAAAACAAAAGGTGCAATTGGCGCATTTTATGCCATGGGAAAACAGTGCAAAGATGTTTCGGGTGGTTTGCCCACATTTATTTCGCCCTGGATTGACGGTAAAAAGGCAGTTGAAGCAGCTGGCAGCGATATCACAAAAGCAAATGCAGTTTCGGTGCAGGAACATGAACGCGAATGGAGCGAAATATTTGCCGGAATTCATGAAGTAGTTGATGCAGTTGCCTTCCAGGACGGGCATATTGATTATGACGAACTGGATGCTTTCTTTTCAGTAAACAAAAAAATGGCCGACAAGTACGGTATGAAATGCTGGACAAATGCCGAAACTTTTGACCGCGATATGCCCATCAAATTTTTTCCCATCAAATTCGATAAACTTCGGTTAAAACTGGAAGCCGCAGCGCGTGCCGGATATGATAAAGGAATTACATTCGAATTTTCACATTTTATGAGCCCGCAATCTTCCTACCTGCAGGCAGGGCATTTGTATGACCGCTATAAAAACTATTTCGATATCAGATAAAACTTTTATGAATAAAAAATACTCCGGCGAAAATCTTGCTTATGTTATATTCCTTTCTGCAGTTGCAGCCCTTGGTGGCTTTTTGTTTGGTTATGACACAGCAGTTATTTCCGGAACCATCGGGAATGTGGCAACACAATTCGGATTGAATGACGTTACCACCGGCTGGTATGTTGGTTGCGCGCTTGTAGGTTCCATTGGCGGAGTTGCAGTTGCCGGAAAACTGAGCGACTATTTTGGGCGCAAACTAGTGTTGCTGCTTTCGGCTGTCATGTTTTCAGTTTCAGCAATCGGTTGTATGTTTTCCGGTTCAATTTCGGATTTGGTAGTTTATCGTATAATTGGTGGATTTGGAATTGGTGTTGCATCGGTGATTTCACCGTTGTATATTTCTGAAGTTTCAGTTGCAAAATACAGGGGAACGCTTGTAACCTTGTACCAACTGGCAATTACAATTGGATTTGTGGTGGCTTACCTTGTAAACTATGCAATTAACGAGTACACTGCCGGAGTAAAGGAAGTTTCGCAATCAGCAGGTTGGTGGTGGAAAATCATGATCAGCGAGAACTGGCGCGGGATGCTGGGTGCCGAAACATTTCCTGCGCTTTTGTTTTTTATCATGCTTTTCTTTATTCCCGAAAGTCCGCGCTGGCTGGTTTTAAAAGCAAAAGAAATAAAAGCCCGGAATATTTTTAGCCGGATTTATGGAAACAACGAAGCAAAAACTCAAATAAGCGACCTTAAAAACCTAATTCATTCTGAAACGGAAACAGATTGGAAGATACTACTTCTTCCGGGTTTCCGAACTGCTTTGTTTATTGGAGTCAGTCTTGCAATTCTTGGGCAGTTTATGGGAGTGAATGCAGTATTGTATTACGGGCCATCAATCTTTCAGCAAACCGGACTTTCAGAAGGCGATTCACTTTTATACCAGGTAATTGTAGGGGCAGTGAATTTTGGTTCCACCATTCTTGCCATGGCTGTTATCGATAAAATCGGGCGGAAGAAACTTGTCTATTACGGCGTTTCAGGAATGTTGATTACACTCATCCTCATTGCCATTTATTTCATATTGAATAAAACGGAAAACGTTGTCCCGCCGGTAACATTGCTTGTTCTTATTCTTTTGTATATATTTTCCTGCGCCATTTCTATTTGCGTTGTCATTTGGGTACTGCTTTCCGAAATGTACCCGGCAAAAGTGCGTGGCCTGGCCATGTCGGCGGCAGGTTTTTCGTTGTGGATAGGTACATTTCTGATCGGGCAACTCACACCCTGGTTAATGACAACCCTTTCACCCGCCGGAGTTTTTCTGCTTTTTGCTGTAATGTGCCTGCCCTATTTGTACATAGTCTGGAAACTTGTTCCCGAAACTACCGGTGTTTCTTTGGAAGATATCGAAAGAATGTGGCAAAAGAAAAAGTTATAGCTCTAGTTACAGGGACTTTTCTTTCAAATTAAGCCTGACATTTATTTTTCTGAAAATGCGCAATGTTGATGCGCGAAAAAGCATATTGAATAAAGTTCAGAAAAAATATTTCCAATATATGTTGGTTTATGCCCATTCAATGCGTCTGTTATCAATTAAACTTACAGATTTAATAATGTAAAGTGATATTATTTGATTGATTTATTTGAAATTAGGGAAATAACATAAAGGAAAGGTGACAGAAAATTTTTATATTTGAAAGAAGCCAAAAAACTTGTAATGACAGATTAACTGAAATTAATATTTGGAGCAAACCAGGCGATATTTGAAGCGTAAGTCATTTTTAATTTTTATCAATAATACATTTAAATGAAGTATGCAATTCCATTATTTTTTATCCTCCTTTTTGTAATCAGATTGTTTACATCAACTTTTGCTCAGGAAACTATATCACCCGTTTTATATAAATCTTCTGTTTTAACTCCTGAAAATCTTTTTACATCGGGAATTGAAGGACCCGCAGTCGATAAATCAGGAATTATTTATGCTGTGAATTTCAACCGCCAGGGAACTATTGGAGAAGTTACTCCCAATGGAGTAGTCGGTTTATTTGTCCAATTGCCCGAAGGAAGTACAGGTAACGGAATTCGGTTTAACAGTGAGGGAAATATGTTAATTGCTGATTATACCGGGCACAATATTCTTAAAGTCGATATGAAAACCTCAGAAATTACTGTTCTTGCACACGAGCCTGATATGAACCAGCCCAACGATATCGCCATCGATGAAAAAGACCGGATATATGCCAGCGACCCGGATTTTAAATTAAAAAAAGGGCGAATCTGGCGGATTGATAATAATAAAGTTTTTATACTGGATTCAATGCAGGGGGCTACAAACGGAATTGAAGTCAGTCCGGATAATAAAATATTATATGTGAATGCATCACCAAAAGTTTGGGCTTATGATTTGACGAAAAAAGGAGAAGTTAAAAACAAACGGCTACTTATAGAATTCCCTGATTTTGTGATGGACGGCATGCGTTGTGATATAAACGGCAACTTGTATATAGCCCGTTTCGGCAAAGGAACAGTGGTAAAAGTGTCACCTTCAGGTGAAGTATTGCAGGAAATTCAGCTGGCAGGTAAAAGACCCACTAACGTTGCATTTGGAGGAAAAGACGGATGCACTGTTTATGTTACCCTTCAGGACAAAGGAAATATTGAAAGTTTTAGGGTAGATACCCCCGGGCGCGAATGGAAAATGCAAAAGAAGTAAATCATTAATAAAAATTCAAAGCACTTTAGGAGTAAGAAAACGCAGTACAACACATTTTTTAAGTATAAATAGTGTTACAGAAAGTGGACTAAACCAATAAATATATAAAAAATGAAACGCCGGGAATTAATAAAAAATTTGTCAATATTGCCTGTATCCGGGGCATTTATAGGCGGTGTAACTCCTTTTGAATCACCTGCAGCCTCATCGGTGTCAGCATCTTCTTCAAAACGAGATATCTTCAGGGAATTGGGAATAAACACATTTATTAATGCAGCGGGCACCTATACAGCAATGTCAGGAAGCGTAATGCACAATGAGGTTGTAGATGTAATCCGTTCTTCATCTTCTGAATTTGCTATGATTGATGAAGTTCAGGAAAAAGCAGGTGCAAAAATAGCAGCAATTTGTCATGCTGAAGATGCAACTGTAACAGCAGGTTGCTGGTCAGCATTGGTTCTTGGAACTGCTGGCGTACTCACCGGAATGGACATGAAAAAAGTTGCGCAATTACCCAATCTGGAGGGTATTAAGTCTGAAGTTATTGTTCAGAAAACCCATAACCATGCATATGTTCATGCACTTACCAATACCGGAGTTAAAATTGTTGAAATTGAAACTGTGGAAGAATTGGAAAATGCCATAAATGAACAAACTGCAATGATGTGGTTTCTCAATTATGCCGGGCCGGATGGAAAAATTAAAGACAAAGATTGGGTGGCACTGGGTAAAAAACACAATATACCTACAATGATTGACATGGCTGCAGATCTACCTCCGGTTGAAAACCTTTGGAAATTCAATGACATGGGTTTCGACCTGGTTTGTGTGTCGGGCGGTAAAGGACTTCGGGGCCCTCAAAGTGCCGGAATTTTAATGGGAAGAAAAGATTTGATTGCCGCTGCCCGGTTAAATGCTCCACCACGCGGGGGAAATATTGGCCGTGGAATGAAAGTGAATAAAGAGGAAATTCTTGGAATGTATGTCGCCCTTGAAAAGTTTGTAAGCATCGACCACAAAAAAGAATGGAAAATGTGGGAAGACCAGGTTGCATTAATTGAAAATGCCGCGAAAAAGATTGATGGCGTAACAACTCAGGTTACAATTCCTCCTGTTGCAAATGTAACTCCAACACTTACTATTTCATGGGATATAAACAAAGTAAAACTATCTAAGGATGAAATGCTGGAAAGGTTGAGAAACGGGAATCCGTCGGTGGCTGTAATGGGAAACGGAGACAACGGCATAAACATTACAGTGTGGATGTTAAAACCCGGGCAGGAAAAAATTGTTGCCAAAAGGGTGCAGGAGGAGCTTAAAAGAGCTTCTGTTTAAAAATTTGTTCTGAAAATAATTGGTGACTGTACAATTTTAAAATATCACATACTTAAAATTTAATCATATGAAAATAAAACTATTAATGATTCCTGTTCTTCTCTGTTTAACAACAGGAATAATTAAATCACAATCCTATGATATTGTAATAAAGGGTGGACATATTATCGACCCAAAAAATAGTATTGATGCAGTTATGGATATTGCTATTAATGAAGGAAAGATTGCAATGGTTGCTAATAATATAAATCAGACCGAAGGGAAAAAAGTAATTGATGCCAGGGATATGTATGTGACTCCCGGGTTAATTGATATGCATGTTCATGTTTTCTACGGAACTAATGCGGGTCAGGATTATATGAACGGTCCAAATGGAGTTGCTCCAGACGGTTTTACTTTTCGTGCAGGTGTTACAACTGTTGTTGATGCAGGAAGTTCGGGATGGCGTACTTTCCCTGTCTTTAAAAAGCAAACAATCGACATGTCGAAAACAAGGGTGCTTGCTTTTTTAAATATAGTTGGAGAAGGCATGCGCGGAGGCCCGTTTGAACAAAATGTAAAAGATATGAATGCACAAAGAACAGCTGAATTTGCAACAAATAATCCAAATGAAATTGTGGGGATAAAGCTGGCTCATTACGAGGGCTACGAGTGGGCTCCAACTGACAGTGCCGCAAGGGCAGGCCGACTGGCCAATCTTCCTGCAATGGTAGATTTTGGAGGTGCCAATCCCCCGCTTTCAATTGAAGACTTGTTTATGAAGCATCTTCGGTCGGGCGATATTTTTGCGCACTGTTATGCATCCTTAACCAGCAGGGAATCAGTAGTAGATGAAAATGGCAAAGTGAAACCTTTCGTATTTGAGGCAAGAAAAAAAGGGATAATTTTCGAAGTTGGACACGGTGGAGGCTCGTTTCGGTGGAGCCAGGCTATTCCAGCAATTGAACAGGGATTTTTGCCTGATGTAATAAGTTCCGATTTGCATATTGGAAGTATGAATGGCGGAATGAAAGATATGGCAAATCTGATGTCGAAATTTCTTAATATGGGTTTATCGGTTCAGGACGTAATTCTGCGTTCAACATGGAATCCGGCTAAAATAATTAACCGGCCTGAACTTGGAAATTTGAGTGTGGGAACTGAAGCTGATGTAGCGGTATTCAGCCTCAGAAAAGGAAATTTCGGTTTTATTGATGTTGGTGCAGACAAAATTGTAGGAACTCAAAAACTGGAAGCCGAATTGACGATCCGTGCAGGAAAAATTGTTTGGGATTTGAATGGCCTTGCTGCAAATGTCTATAAACACTAACTATATAGTTTGGAAAATATAAATCTGTTTTAATAATAAATTATCAACTAAAAAATTTACAATGAAAACACA
>DAOPKR010000040.1:26465-32509 GCA_035391305.1 Draconibacterium sp. | reverse complement strand
GGTGCAGTTTTGCTTAAAAGCGGAATGGGTAATTTTTTTAACGGATTAATTGGCGGACTGGCAGTTTTTAATCGTGCTTTGAATGAAGAAGAAATAAGAGAACTGAGTTTTCCAACAATAAAATAGAAATTACCTGCCCGGAAGTATTGAAACCCCAGGCAGGTAA
The DNA here is from genome assembly GCA_035391305.1 of Draconibacterium sp. Classification (GTDB taxonomy): domain Bacteria; phylum Bacteroidota; class Bacteroidia; order Bacteroidales; family Prolixibacteraceae; genus Draconibacterium. The sequence continues at coordinate 32,343 of DAOPKR010000040.1, read as the reverse complement.
TTTACCAATCTATTTCTTCATCGCTTCCAAAATTCTTTCCTTTGTTACCGGCAACCTGAAAACCCGCGCTCCGCAAGCCTCAAAAACTGCGTTGGCAACAGCTCCGCCCATGCAAATAATGGCCGGTTCGCCACCACCCTGCGGCGGTTGATCCATAGCATCAACCCAAACTGTATCAATTTGCGGCGGAATGGTTGAAAACAGCGGCAAATTGTAATCTCCAAAGTTTTTGGTTTTTACTTCGCCCCAGTCAAATTCAATATCTTCAGAAAGTGCATAACCAAGTCCCATATTTACGCAACCTTCGGCCTGAATAATTGTTCCTTCAGGATTGATAACCTGGCCCATGTCCTGGCCAACAACTGCCCGGGTTACTTTCACTTCACCAGTTTGCGCATCAACTTTCACTTCAACAATAACAGTTACAAGTGTACCGGCATCGGTTCCAACAGCAATACCGCGACCGGTGCCTTTCGGAGGTTTTGCCGAAGTCCAGCCAAATTTCTCGGCAGCCAGTTTCAACGAGTTGATCGCCCGCTGGTTATTCATATTTTTCAACCGAAACTCAAGCGGATCCATTCCAATTTTGTGTGCCATGATATCGATTTGCGATTCACGGGCAAAAGTGTTTGTATTGTTGCCCGGAGCGCGCCAGGCACCTGTTCCAAACGGATGAACTCCCGACTTGTCGAGGGTTGTGGTTTTGTGGTTTGGCACATCATAAAAAAGTTCGGTTCCACGGTCGCCGGCACAGTAAATATTGAAATCCCAGAATTTTATAATTCCATTTCTCGTAACTCCTGAATTTACTTTTATCACCGCAGCCGGTCTGAACATGTCGTACATAAATTCCTCGTCGCGGCTCCACATCAGTTGAATGGGTGTTCCTTCCACCATTTTTGCGATTCGGGCAGCTTCGTTTGCCTGACGGTTGTATATTTTTCCGCCAAATCCACCACCAAGGAAAATCTGTTTTATATGAACTTTTTCTTTTGGAAGTTTGAGTAATCCGGCAACTTCTTCCCTGGTTCCAAACGGTGTTTGCGACGATGCCCACATAGTTAGTTTCCCGTTTTCAAAAACCGCTGTGGCAGCATGTGTTTCTATTGATGCATGTGCTTTATAACCGTCATGGTATTCATTTTCAAAAAGAATTTCCGATTCTTTTTTTCCGGTTTCAGGATTTCCTCCTTCATGGCGTACCCGGCCGTCAGTAGCGGTTTTCACTATGTGTTCGAAAATAGTTTCGTTATCGGCTTTCGATGCCGGTTTTTCCCATTCGCTTTTTATCGCCCGAACTGCCTTTTCAGCAATTTCGGGATGAGCGTGAAGAACTGCAATAAAATCATCTTCCCGTATTACGCGAACTCCCTGAATTGCCTCGGCAGCAGAAGTTTCAACAGAAATAAGTTTTGAACCGTGCGCCGGCGGACGAACAATTTTGGCGTACAACATGCCCGGTAAATGAATGTCGGCAGTGTACAGCGCTTTTCCGGTTACTTTTTGAAGTGCATCGGAACGCAGATGAGAATTCCCGATAATTTTAAAATCACCGGGTTTTTTAACCGCTGGTTTTTCGCTTATCGACTGAACAATTTTTTGCCCCTTTGTTAATTCGGCATAAGTAATCTGCCTGTTTTTATCAGATTCCACAAATATTATCCCGTTTTCAGCTTTTAACTGCGACACCGGAACATTTAGTTTTTCGGAAGCCAGCTTTTTCAAAACTTCACGTGCTTCGGCAGCTGCAGCCCTAATTAACGGGTCGTGGAAACGGGTTGTCATTGATCCCCAGGTTCCGGCATCGTACGGACAAAGTTCTGTGTCGCCCATTATCATGTCAACTTTGTCGAGGCCAACTTCCAATTCGTCGGCAAGTGTTTGTGCCAGAGAAGTATTTATGCCCTGTCCCATTTCAATTTTACCAGAATAGCAATCAACCCGGCCATCTTCTTTTACCCTTAAATAGGCATTAAATTCGGGCAGATCTTCGCCTTCTTTTCCTTTAAAACCCGAAATAAAACTCAGCTGACTAAGAGAAAAAACGATAATAATTCCACCTCCCAGATTCTTTAAAAACTCTCTTCTGTCAATAGTTACCGGTGGTTTGTTTACATCGTGAAAATAATATTCATGAATTTTTTCAGTTTTCATGGCTGTGGTTCTCCTTTCAATTTTTTTGATGCCGATTCAATTGCCCTGATTATGCGGGTGTGTGCGCCACAGCGGCAAAGGTTGTCTTCCATTCCTTCAATAATTTCCTGTCGCGACGGTTCGGGGTTTTTGTTAAGCAAACCCACCGCGTTTAATATCATTCCCGGTGTGCAGTAGCCGCATTGCAAAGCATCGTTTTCTATAAAAGCCTGTTGAACGGGGTGTAATTTTTCTCCTTCGGCCAAACCTTCAATGGTTACGATTTTTGCCCCCGCCACATCTGCCAAAAAGATTCCGCATGATCGAACAGGTTTATCGTTCATAAGCACTGTGCACGCGCCGCAATAACCTTCGCCGCAACCGTATTTTGTTCCGGTGAGATTAAAATTTGTTCGAAGCGCCCAAAGTAAAGTTTGGTTTTCTTCGGGCTGAATTTCAACCTGTTTTCCGTTCAGTTCAAATTGTATTTTTTTCTCCATATCGATTATTTTTTATTGATTTCAAATTGATATTCTTCAGGCGTGTCAATGTCTCTGAGGATTTCAGGAATTTCACATTCTACCTCAAAAACGTCGTCTTTATATTTTTCCGAAAGTGTTTTCAACCCTCGTTCGGGATCAAGTTTCTCAATTTCAAATTTATAACGGGTTTCGATTAAAACCGGGTGACCGCGCCTGCCGTTAAACGTTGGCATCACAATTCCCTTTTTTGATTGGTTCCAGGCGTCAATAACCAAATTGGCTGCCTGTGGCGGGATTTGTGGCTGGTCGCCCAAAAAAACAAGTGCTGCTTTTGCTTCCTGCGGCAAAGCACGAAATCCACAAATTGCTGATGACAACATTCCGTTCAAATAATTTTCGTTTTTACAAAAACGCACATTTCGATTTTCGATTGAACTTTTAATTTCTTCGGAATGAGAACCCAAAACAACCATAATATTTGAACCAACAACTTTTGCAACATTTTCGACAACGTTTTCAATAATTGTTTTTCCATTGAACGGCATAAGCAATTTTTGCCGTTTCATGCGGGTTGAAGCACCGGCCGCAAGTATTATTGCCCAGATTTCTTTCATCCTTTTTTTATTTCATTTCGAACCTGAATTAACTGTGCTGCAATACTTACTGCAATTTCCTGAACCGTTTTGGAGCCGATTTCCAAACCGATTGGCGTGTGGATTTTCTCCCATTGTTCAATGGTTGCCCAACCGTTACTCAGGAAAGTATCGCGAACCTGCGCAATTTTCCGGCGGCTGCCAATCATTCCCAAATATCTGGCATTTGAGCCGATAAATTTTCGTAAAACGTCGCCATCATTTTTATGTCCGCGGGTAACAATTACAATGAAAGTATCTTTAGTAACATTTAGGTTTGCAAGGCTTTCTTCCAGGTTGCCGGATAGAATTTTATCAGCATCGGGTAAATTGGCTTTATTGGCAAACTCCGGCCTGTCATCCCAAACAATAACTTCAAAACCGAGCAATTTGGCAAGATGGGAAAGCGCTTTTCCAACATGACCAGCACCGGCAATTATTAATTGAGGAACCGGAACAATTGATTCGATAAAAGCCAGATTTACCTCTTCTTTTATTGAATCAGGCAGAACTATTTCCCTGAATTCACCGGGATTGGAATTGTGAAGCATTTCAGTAACAATGCCAATAATTTCATAAGGTAATTTATTTAAAAATAATTCAAGGGTATCTGTAGTAATCCAAAACCTTTTAATTGCTGAACATTCCTTTGATCCGGAATCACACAAAGTTACAAGTAAACCAGGTGTTCGCAGTGATAACGAATTTGCCAGTGATTCAAAAACTTTGAAATGCTTTCCGGGTTCAGCATCAATTAAAATACTCATTCCGCCGCCACAAATAGCAGCTTCCAAATCAGTAATATCATTGTTTAAATCGAACTTAAAATACCCGGTTTTGGTTGAACGAATTGCTTTTGCTGCCAATTCACCGATTGCCAGTTCAACTGCACCGCCACCAACAGTTCCTGAAAGTAATCCACTTCTGTTGTAAATGGCAGAACAACCAGGTTTTTGTGGAGTTGAGCCCTGCGAATTTGTAACCGTGGCCAAAACACATGATTGATTTTCCCTGATTAAATCAAGAAGTTGATAATAAATGTACTTCGAAACCGGAAAAGCTTCCATGCAAATTCAAAAATTTGGATATTACTAAAAAGGAAAACTACTTAAAACCAGAATACTTTTCAGAATTGATTTTGGTTCAGCAATTTAACCCTGCCGCAATCAAAGTTAACCAAATTCAGTAAAATCTCAATATTGAAAAATTATTTAAATCGGTTCTTAAAACCGGGAAGATATAATGTTTTGAAAGTTGTTTTTCAATATTCTGAATGAGCAATAAACCTAATTACTGCCTGATGCCATGTGCTGTTGGACGAAAAGTCAAAACATATTAAAAACATTGAAAATACAATGTTGTATATACTAACCGATTTCATTAAATTCATCGAAAATTATAACCAACTAAAAGCAAAATGGAAAGAAGAAAATTTATTAAAGGCTTAACAGTTGCATCAACAGGGGCGGTAATTTCTGTTCCTTTGATTCAGCCATCCCGGGCAAATTCGCCAAACGAAACTGTAAATATCGCAGTTACCGGAATCCGCAGCAGGGGAAAAGATCACATTCGTGCACTCGCAAAAATACCCAACGTAAATATTGTTGCAATTTGTGATATCGATAAACGCCAGTTACCTGAAGCTGCGGCCTTTGTTGAAAATCTGACAGGAAAAAAACCGGAAACCGAAACTGATTTCAGAAAACTGATAGAAAGAAAAGATATTGACGCTGTTTCACTGGCAACGCCAAATCACTGGCACGCCTTACAAACCATTTGGGCCTGCCAGGCTGGGAAAGACGTTTATGTTGAAAAGCCGGTATCGCATACAATTGAAGAGGGACGGAAAATGGTTGAAGCAGCGCGGAAATATAACCGTGTAGTTCAAACAGGGACACAGGCCCGAAGCCACACCGCGACTTTACAGGCGATGAAATTTATGAACGAAGATGGTTTGGGCAAAATATTCATGGCCCGCGGACTTTGTCTGAAACCGCGCGGAAGTATCGGTCACGTAAAAAACAGTGAAATACCTGAAGGCGTTGACTGGAATACTTTTCTTGGTCCGGCACCTTACCGCCCGTTTAACGAAAACCGTTTTCATTACAAATGGCACTGGTTCTGGGATACCGGTTGCGGAGACCTCGGAAACCAGGGAATTCACCAGGCTGATATTGCACGCTGGGCGCTTGGAAAATTAACGCACCCGGTAAAAATTAAAGGAACCGGTAACTTTTTTATCTGGGATTCGGACCAGGAAACACCAAATATGCAGCAACTTGAATTTGAATATGAAGATGGTTCAATTCTGCAATTTGAGGTGCGTGGTTTGGGTACAAATGAAGAAGCCGGAATCAGAATAGGAGATTTAATTTATGGTTCGAAAGGTTGGATGAGCATTGATAACGAAGACGTTGGAATTTCAAAGGTATATTACAGCGATATAAAAATTCAACCCGATGGTTTTTCTTCCTACAAAGAAAACGCAGGCCCTGTTTTTACAAGCGACGATCCGGCAACAGCCAATTCCAATGTAAATCATTTTACGAATTTTCTCGATTGCGTCAGAACAAGGAAATGGCAGGACCTCAACGCAGATATCATGGAAGGGCATTTGTCAACCTCGCTTTG
>DAOPKR010000040.1:22490-26365 GCA_035391305.1 Draconibacterium sp. | reverse complement strand
GCCGTAACTGCTGCTGCTGCCTATGCAAGCGGAGCTTTACTTACAAAAGAACTTTATGGAGCTGCAGGAGCAATTCAAAGTTCGCATGAGTTTTTTGCCGAATTAACCACAATTTCGGCATTGGTTGGAGCTGCATTCAAAATCTATTTAAAAACCGAAAAAAAGGAAGATGGCAATTTAAAATGGATTGCATTTGCAATTTATCTTTTCACAGTAGTTACGGTAAGTATTACAGGATATTACGGAGGAATTTTGGTTTATGATTATTTGATTGTAAATTGAACACAGATGACACAGATCAAGCAGGTTTACACTGTATTAGATTTAATCTGTCAAAATCAGTGTCATCAGTGTTCTAAAATCCTAAAACTTCAACTCTTTCACTTCTCCTTTTGCAATTGATAAATTAAACGTTTTCCCAGCACATATTACTTTGCACGGATTTCCGGCTTTACTCAGAATTTTAGCCGATTTCAGTTTTCCCAGTTCCCATTCCATGGCAATTTCAAAACCACCTCTGGCACAAATACCTTGTACCGAGCCAACTTCCCAGGCATCGGGAAGCGCGGGCATTAAACGTATTTCGGTTTCTGACGATTGAACAAGCATTTCGGCAAAAGCAGCAGCACCACCAAAATTACCGTCGATCTGAAAAGGCGGGTGTGCATCGAAAAGATTTGGGTATGTGCCCCCACCGTTTGACATGTTTGTTCGCAATCCATCCGGATCAACATATTTTAAAAGAGTACGAATCATTTTGTAAGCATGGTTTCCATCGCCCAGTCGCGCCCAAAGATTTATCCTCCAGCCTTTTGACCATCCTGTAGTTTCATCGCCTTTTATTTCGAGTGTTCTTTTGCAGGCAGCTGCCAAATCAGGCGTTGTATAAGGTGTAATAGAGTGCCCCGGATAAAGCCCGAACAAATGGGTTTGATGACGGTGTTGTGGTTCGGCATCTTCCCAGTCATAATACCATTCCTGCAAATTTCCTTTTTTGCCGATTTGATAGGGATGTAAACGCGCAAGTGCATTTTCAATATTCCTGCGCAAGTCCGGATCGGTATCCAATACTTTTGAAGCATCGATAAATTGCTGAAAACAATCGCGAATCATAGCCAAATCGCAGGTTGCACCAAACAATGTTGCCCCTCCGTAACCTTCAGAATTTATATATCTGTTTTCAGGTGAAGTTGAAGGCGAAGTAATTAATTTGCCATTTTTATCTTCAACAAGCCAGCCCAGGCAAAATTCTGCGGAACCTTTTAAAAGCGGATAACCCTCAGTTTTCAGCCATTCTTTATCTTGCGTAAAAGTGTAATGTTCCCACAAATGGGTGCTCAACCACGGTCCGCCCATGTACCAGTTTGCCCAAACCGGATCCCCGTTGCCAAAATTCCCGACAGGGTTGCTCATTGCCCAGATATCGGAGTTGTGGCAGGCTGTCCACCCGTTTTCAACACCCAAAAATGTTTTGGCAGTAACTTCGCCGGTTTTTGCTATGTTCTTTATAAACGAAAGCATGGGTTGATGCATTTCGCTCAGATTTGTATTTTCTGCCAGCCAGTAATTTTCTTCGGCATTTATGTTTGTTGTGTAGTTGCTGCTCCATGGCGGGCGGATATACGGATTCCAGATTCCCTGCAAATTGGCCGGAACACCCTGAGTTCGCGAACTACTTATCATCAAATACCGTCCAAACTGAAAATACAGGATTTCGAGGTTTTTGTCTTCTTTTCCTTCGGCATACCGTTTCAGGCGTTCGTTGGTGGGGAGGTCAGGAGCAGTAGTTTTCCCGAGGTTCAGTTCAACTCTTTTATAAAAACTTTGATAATCGGCAAGGTGCGCACTTTTCAATTGTTCGAATTTTTTAGATGAAGCATTCTTCAATTGTTCCTGCGCAATTGCTTTGTTGTCCAAACCTTCAGTAACCGGGTTTTTATCGAAACCGTTAAAACTTGTTGCAATTGAAACCAAAATAACAGCTTCAGTAGCATTTTTAACGCCCAAAGTATTTTCAGTTTGAACCACTTCACCATCCGTTTTTTGGATAGAAACCAACGAACTGAACCGTGTTCCTTTCTCTTCGACAAAAACTACTGCATTCTCGCGATTGCCCAAATAGTTGGGAAGTGCGGTGATAGGTGCGTAACCACTTGCTTCAAGTTCTTTTCCGTTTACCCCAACCTTGTATTTTAACAAACTTTCAAACCTGATATTGAATTCGAGTTTTCCTTTTTTATCGCTGCTTAGCCTGATGACAAAAACCTTATCGGGGTGCGAAACAAAATACTCACGTGTATATTTTACGCCGTCAACTTCGTATTTTACCGTTGAAACTGCATCGGCAATGTTAAGTTCACGATAATAATTCTGAGGTTTTCCTTCGGTTTTAAAATCAATAAACATTGTTCCGAGCGGCGCGTATGATTCTGAAAATTTACCCTGAACTTTTTTCTGCAATTCATCGGCAAGTTTATAATCTTCGTTTTTCAGTGCTTCCCTTATTGCCGGAATATTTTTATATGCTTCCGGGTTCATATTCGGGTCAACCGGTTCGCCCGACCAAAGTGTTGCATCGTTCAGATAAATTTTATCGGATTCAACGCCACCAAAAACCGAGACTCCGACTTTGCCGTTTCCAAGCACCAGGCTTTCCTCGAAATATTGTGCGGGCTGGTTGTACCAAAGTTTTTCTGATGATTGCGAAAATGCTGAAATGCTGAAGAACAGAAGCAAAAAGGGTAGCAAGTTTTTCATTTGAATTGTTTATCTACATTACTAAAAATACTTAACAAATTCTATCAAACCATTTTTCTTTGGGATAGATATTTGATTTGTAAATATAGCAATCCAAACCAAAAGAAGAAGATCAACAACACTCAATTCAATGGTAAATCAATTATTTCAAGCGCCCATTTGTCCATTTCCAAGTCATACGATACATTTTTTAACGCAAATATTTTTGTCCCCTCTTTATTGGCAAAAACATGATGCACATCCATTGCTGGATTGAAACGATTGATTAAGTACCCCGGGTAAGGCTGAACTTTAAGCGATTTTGTTAATGAATAACTTTCTGCATCCAACTGATATATGGTTTCAGAATTATATGCCGTCCAGAAATAATCGGAACCAACAACAAAGTAACTGTTCAATATTTCACAATAATTCAGGGTCTTGATTAAATTGTGAGGAATATCGATTGAGCCAACAATCGGCAAATCCAAGGTAAAAAGATTGGTAGTGTAATCAGGTGCTTTAAAAATCTTTTTATATGCGGAGATCAATTTTTTATTATCTGGTGTAAGCCAAATTGCAGGTCCGGTATCAACATTCCATAATGGAATTGTGTCTTTGGCTGCACCGTCTTCAATATTTACAGCCAAAATTCCTCCTGGTGATAAACCTGTGCGTGTTGCATATAACAATGGCTTATCAGGTACTTTAACAATGATTGTTTTCTCATACATCGCAGCATAAGTTCCTGCATGTAATGTAACTCCGGTTTTAAGATTTAAGCTATGCAATTGAACCCATTGATCCAAATCAGGTGCTAAATAGCACCAATCATTTTCGCCAAGTACTATATCGAACGGAACACATTCGGTTTCATAAGAACGTTTGAGTTCGAAGGTTTGTGCATCAAATAAATCCACTACAGCCTGGTTGTATCCAATTGCGAGAGTTTTTCCATCCTTTGAAACATCAATACAATTTGGTGCTTTGCTAAGTGATACTTTATAAAGCGAATCACTTTCAGGAAGTTTATATAAAAGCTGATTGGGATTCTGTGTAACTGCATACAAATAGTTGGTTGATTTACAGAAATAGGCATCTTTTACCTTGCCTTCAATCCATTTTATATTTGATTGATT
>DAOPKR010000040.1:18623-22390 GCA_035391305.1 Draconibacterium sp. | reverse complement strand
ATCAATGGGGATTGGTTTGGTCCGGGATTTGAATTTGTTCCATCGTCGTTTCCGTAACTAACAGTAAAACTAAATAAGCCAATATAACCAATCCTAACAATCAGATTACCTGCGATAAAATTTTCCTGCCCCATATAATCCTGAATATTGCTGAACTCAAAAGGAATATTCAGTTTACCATTCTCAATTTGCCCCTGAATAGTTTTGATATTTAACCACTTTGGTGCCAATACAACCTGGTATTTTAGGTTTTCTCCGAAATCAAAACTGATTGTGCCGCTTGTCGTTCCGGTTTCGAAATGATTTACAAAAGGTGTATTTATAAAGTTTTCCTGACCCGGGTCTTCAGGAGAATTGCAGGAGGAAATGTTGATCACGAAAAGCAAGGCGATCAAGACTTTAATCCCTTTCGAGAACAAACCTGGTTCCGCTTTTTTTAATTTAAATATTACCTGATGAGATTTCATTTCAAAAAATTTTAGGGTTGTTACCAATAAAATATCACACCAAAAGTCATTTCGAACCTGCTCAGATTGTTAATCTCATCTTTTTCGAGATCAACAGTCTCTTTTGAGCTTCCTGTTTCGATAGTTATTTTTCCCAGGGTAGAACTGAAATACGAATTGTCCAATGTAATTGCCCAACGCGGTGAAATAAAATATTCAAGACCAATATCAAGGTTCTGTCCAAACGCAACTCCTGTCAGCAAACGCTGTTGTCTCATTATTTCCACTTCGTTTCTATAAAAAACCGGTCCAATTGTGTATGATGAATGAACAGAAAACCTTTTCTCCCAACCAAATCTGTAGTTAGAAAAAATAGAAGGCCCCGCAAAATTTACATAAGCAGCTTCTCCTACTTCTCCGTAAATCCAATTATACCCATCATTATAATCCATGCGGGTCATCATTTTTGTATCGCTGAAAAATCCATTGTAAAGAACTCCAAGCCAATAATATTTCGAAACCTGGTAATGCATTGTAAATTTTCCTGTATGTCCAACTACCAGATCATTTACATATTTTTCAGCATCTTCCTTCGGGAAGCCCTGGTTTTGCATATCCTCAACTGATTTTTCAGTATTACCCACCAGAAATCCTGATCCGGCATTGATACTTACGCGGAATGAATTTTCATGCCTGTATTTCTTTTTTTCCTCCTTTTCTGTTTCTGTAACTTCGTTTATCAAATCAGAAGGTTTTTGCTCTTCTGTTAGCACTTGCGTTACATTTGCTCCTTGATAAGTCCATTCCCTGACTTGATCTTTTGCAATCTTTCCTTTTGTAAAAACGCCTTTTGAGTTTTGCTTGAAGTACAGAAAATCTCTGTTTTCCTTGTAAATCGAACATTTCAATGTATCACCATTAACAAAGATTACCCGATCCTGCGCATCGACTTTCGAAATGAAAATAAAAACAAAAAATAGCAGCGTACAAAGTTTAGCATTAATATGTTTCATGACGGTTAATGAATAAAATAAAAATGATTAGTTGAAATTTGAACACTCCATCAATATTCCGAACCTAAGTAAAAAAACTTGACGGTTATCATTGGCAAATGTAGATAGAAAATGAATCGGAGATTACTTTCAATGCTATATTTTTGACTTTTTGCCAGGCTTAAATTGTAATTTAGAAATCTTATTAATAGCCAGTTGCCAAATCCTGATTTTTTACTTCAATCTACATAAAAAACCAACCGTTTGTCAGTATTTAATTCATCTCAAACATTTAAGTTTGCGCCTTGATTTTAAAAATTAACAAAGTGAAAAAACTATTTCTTTTAACCGTTGTTGCAGGAATCATATTTTCATGCAATAATTCAACAAAAACAACAGAGGTAATGAACCCATTTTTTGAAACTTACACAACGCCGTTTGAAGTTCCGCCATTCGACAAAATTCTGAATGCCCACTATCTGCCGGCATTTCAGGAAGGAATGAAACAACACAACACCGAAATTGAGCAAATTGCCAGCAACCAGGCAACTCCTGATTTTGAAAATACAATTGAAGCACTCGACCGGAGCGGCGATATGCTAACACGGGTTTCATCCGTATTTTTCAATGTGAAGGAAGCCAATACTAACGATTCGATTAACGCCATTGCAGAAGAAGTTGCCCCGCTGCTTTCACAACACCGCGACGCTATTTTACTGAACGAAAGCCTTTTTGAAAGAGTAAAAGCCGTTTATGATCAGAAGGAAAGTTTGCAGCTCAACGGCGAACAGGCGCGGCTGCTTGAAGAAACTTTTAAGAAATTCGTAAGAGGTGGAGCAAATCTTGAGGAAGATAAAAAAGAGGAACTGAAAAAAGTGAATGAGCAACTATCGATGCTTGAGCTGAAATTCGATAAAAACCTTTTAGCCGAGACAAACAGTTTCAAACTTGTAATCGATAATGAAAGCGATTTGGCAGGGTTACCAGAAAATGTAATTGGAGCTGCCGCTGAACAGGCCAAAGCCGATGGGATGGAAGGGAAATGGGTTTTCACACTGCAAAAACCGAGTTGGATTCCGTTCGTTACTTATTCTGAAAAACGTGAGCTCCGCGAAAAAATTTATAAAGCCATGTACAATCGTTGTAACAACGACAACGAATTTGACAACAAAGCAGTTATCAACCAGTTTGTAAACCTGCGTTTGCAAAAAGCAAATATTCTTGGTTACGAAAGCTGGTCGGCCTATGTACTTGATGACAACATGGCTAAAACGCCTGAAAATGTGTATGCTTTGTTGCAGAAGGTTTTTGATCCGGCAATTAAACGTGCCAAAGAAGAAGTTGCCGATATGCAGAAAATGGTTGACAGGGAAGGTGGCAATTTCAAAATCGAAAGCTGGGACTGGTGGTATTATGCTGAAAAAGTACGCAAAGAAAAATTTGATCTCGACGAAGAGCAACTTCGCCCCTATTTCGAGCTAACAAATGTGCGTGATGGCGCTTTCGCTGTTGCAACAAAACTTTACGGTTTAACTTTCACTCAACTTGAAAACATGCCGCTTTATCATCCCGAATGCCAGGTTTTTGAAGTTAAAGATGCTGATGGTTCTGAAATTGGGGTAATTTATGTTGATTTCTTTCCGCGCGAATCGAAAAAAGGCGGTGCCTGGATGAATAATTATCGCGAACAATATACAACGGCTGATGGCAAAAATGTCCGTCCGGTTGTTTCACTCACCTGCAATTTTTCGAAACCAGTTGGCGGCAAACCAGCACTTTTAAGTTTTGATGAAGTTGAAACTTTTTTCCATGAGTTTGGGCACGGCTTGCATGGCCTACTATCACAATGTACTTATGTAGGTATTTCCGGAACCAATGTTTCGCGCGATTTTGTTGAACTTCCGTCGCAAATTATGGAGCACTGGGCAGCCGAACCCGAAGTGCTGAAAATGTATGCAAAACACTATCAAACCGGAGAAGTAATCCCACAGGAACTGATTGACAAAATGGACAAAGCCGGAAAATTCAACCAGGGTTTTGTTACTTCTGAGTTTATTGCAGCGGCTTTCCTCGATATGGATTTTCATACAATTACAACACCGGGCAATATCGATATAAACGCCTTTGAAAAAACTGAAATGGAAAAAATTGGATTGATAAAAGAAATCATTCCGCGTTACCGCCCTACCTATTTTGCACACGCATTTTCATGGGGTTATTCAAGTGGTTATTATGCATACACATGGGCCGAAGTGCTTGATGCTGATGCTTTTGATGCATATAAGGAAACCGGAGATATTTTTAACCAGGATGTTGCAAAGTCATTCCG
>DAOPKR010000040.1:16916-18523 GCA_035391305.1 Draconibacterium sp. | reverse complement strand
TTTTCCTGTAAAGCTATTTCGCGTCCCATCATCCCGTTGTCTTCAAAAGCGGTAAAACCCTGGTCAGCCATAAATTTTATCTGATCAATCGGATCATCTCCTGCACTATTTTTAAACATTCCTAAATGGGGTGCATACTTTAATTTGAATTTTGCTTCATTGGAAACAACTGATTCTGCTGCTGAAACACTGTTAATCCCCGTCATTCCGGTAATTGCCAATCCACTAACCGCAGCACTTCTTATAAAATTTCTTCTTTCCATGGTTCTGTTGGTTTTAAGTATTTATTTTTAAATAATGGGCTAATTTAATGAATTGTTGCTGAACTTGGGTTCAATGAAACAAACTTCTTTTTCAATTTCATTCAAAGGTTCTGTTAACGACTTTTGTTTCCTATCAAAAGAGTTCTTAATTTTATCGGCACGATTTCTAAATCAACTAAAATTAAAAATATGCACAGAAAACTTCGTATGGGGATGGTCGGTGGAGGTACCGATGCATTTATTGGGGCAGTTCATCGCCTCGCAGCGTTAATGGACAACCAAATCGAGTTGGTTTGCGGCTGCTTCAGTATTAACCCTGAAATATCAAAATCTTCAGGAAAATTATATTTTCTTCCTGAAAACCGTGTTTATGAAACCTATCAGGAAATGTTTGAAAAAGAATCAAAACTCCCTGATGGCGAACGGATGGACTTTGTGTCTATTGTAACGCCAAATTTTGTTCACTTTGATCCGGCAATGATGGCCCTGGATAAAGGTTTTAATGTGGTACTCGATAAACCCATGACGTTTACTTTGGATGAAGCTTTAAAGCTAAAACAGAAAATTGACGAAACGGGTTTAACTTTTGCGCTGACACATACCTACTCAGGTTATCCGGCCGTAAAACACGGCAAACAAATGATTGCCGATGGCAAACTTGGCAAAATCCGTAAAGTCTTTGTTGAATATCCGCAAGGATGGCTTTCATCAAAACTTGAAGACACAGGCAATCTGCAGGCATCATGGCGAACCGACCCAAAACGCTCGGGGAAAGCAGGTTGCATGGGAGACATTGGAACTCATGCCCATCATTTGGCAGAATATATGACCGGTTTGAAAGTTACCGAACTATGTGCTGAGCTGAATATTTTTGTACCTAACCGTTTACTTGATGATGACGGTGCAGCACTGCTCCGGTTTGATAATGGTGCAAAAGGAGTTTTAATGGCAACCCAAATTGCCGCAGGCGAAGAAAATGCAATCCGTATCAGAATTTACGGTGATAAAGGCGGACTTGACTGGGAACAAATGGAACCAAACACTTTGCGGGTAAAATGGCTCGGTCAGCCAATGCAGGTTTTGCGTGTCGGTACCAGTCTCGACAGTGCAATTGCAGCCCACAACACCCGGGTTCCGGGTGGCCACCCTGAAGGATACCTTGAAGCCTTTGCAAATATTTACCGCAATTTCTCATTAACTGTCAGGGCTAAAGCAAACGGCGAAACGCCAACACCCGAAATGCTTGATTTCCCCGGCGTTGAAGATGGAATCAGAGGAATGCAGTTTATCGACACAGTGGTTAAAGCCGGATATGATGACGAAATGAAGTGGGTAAAATTTGGA
>DAOPKR010000040.1:0-16816 GCA_035391305.1 Draconibacterium sp. | reverse complement strand
CGACACAGTGGTTAAAGCCGGATATGATGACGAAATGAAGTGGGTAAAATTTGGATAGGGAAGCCTCCCCTAACCCCTCCGAAGGAAGGGAACAGGAAGCTTCGCAATGTATTTTGAGCAGGTAACAAAAAGTTACCTGCTCAATAATAATAATAATAATAACAATAATAAGAAGAAGAAATAGATATTATAAATACAACGGCTTTTTCTTGCTCCCCTCTCCCAAGGAGAGGGGTTGGGGGAGAGGCTTCTTAAACATAAATATTATGGCACGACCAGTAACACTTTTTACCGGACAATGGGCCGATTTACCCATTGAAACCATTTGCCAAAAAGCCCAGGAATTTGGATATGACGGACTTGAGCTCTGCACCTGGGGCGACCACATGGAAATTGCAAAAGCTGACCAGGCATATTGCGATGCGCGTAAAGCATTACTTGCAAAATATGAATTGAAACTTTATGCAATTTCAACCCACCTTGACGGGCAGTGTGTAGCCGATAACATTGATGAACGGCATAAAAGTATTGCCAGCGCGCATGTTTGGGGCGATGGCGACCCTGAAGGCGTTCGTCAGCGTGCTGCTGCCGAAATGATAAAAACTGCAAAAGTTGCGAAAATGCTTGGCCTTGATACTGTTGTTGGCTTTACCGGAAGCCCGATCTGGCATTTGCTTTACTCTTTTCCTCCTGTACCAAAATCGATGATCGAAAAAGGTTATGCCGACTTTGCCAAACGATGGATACCTATTTTAGATGAATATCAAAAACTTGGTGTAAAATTCGCTTTGGAAGTTCATCCTTCAGAAATTGCTTTTGATATTCATTCGGCGCATTTAACATTGAAAGCGTTGAATAACCACCCGGCTTTCGGATTTAATTTCGATCCCAGCCATTTTGGATATCAGCATGTTGATTATGTACGGTTCATCTATGAATTTGCAGATCGTATTTTCCATGTTCATATGAAAGATGCCTACTGGAGCGATGTTCCAATGGGAATTGGTGTTTTTGGCGGTCACAGTGAATTTGGTGACAACCGCCGTTACTGGAATTTCAGAAGTTTGGGCCGAGGAAAAATCGATTTCGAAAATATTATCCGTGCTTTAAATGATATTGGTTACAAGGGGCCACTTTCGGTAGAATGGGAAGACAGCGGGATGAACCGCGAAGCAGGTGCCGAGGAAGCTTGTGATTTTGTGCGCTATTGCGATTTTGAACCATCGGATGTGGCCTTTGACGATGCGATGCAAAAAGAGTGAAGAAAGTGGGAAGTCGGAAGACAGAAGTCCGAAGTTGGAATAAGTGCAAGTTTAAAGGTTGTGTTGTAAAATAAACTGCCAAATAAAGTGATGGAATTTAAATTTGAGAAACTGATTATATGGCAAAAAGCGATGGATTTGGGAGAAGAAATCAATGTTTTGGCAAATAAGTTTCCTTCAAAAGAGATTTACAATCTTTCTTCCCAAATTTGAAGAGCTGCTGACTCAATTGCCTTGAATATTGCGGAAGGATCAACCGGACAAACTAACCCTGAATTCAAAAAGTTTATGGGCTATGCAATTCGTTCTTTAGCAGAAGTAGTAACTTGTTTATATAAAGCAAAACGACGGGAATATATTACTGAAATTGAATTTTCACAACTTTATGAATATACATACAACCTTATGAACATGATGGTTGCCTTTACAAAAAATATTAATTAATAACTAAAAATTAGGGATTTAGACTTCGGATCTCGGTCTTTTACTTCTGACTTCCGTCTTCTGACTTCCGACAATTCTTAATACATGACCAACAGAAGAACCTTTATCAAAAATTCCTCTCTTGTTGTTGCCGGGGTAGCCGTGGCTTCAACAATGCCAATGGCCGCCTGCAAAGGAGCCAACGAAAAATTAGTGTGCGGATTAATTGGCGCTAACGGAATGGGATGGGCCGATTTGAGTGCCTTTTTAAAACAGCCCAATACAGAATGTGCAGCAATTTGCGATGTTGACGAAAACGTGTTGAACCGCCGTATTTCAGAAACTGAAAAATTACAGGGTAAAAAACCGGTTGGTTTTAAAGATTACCGGAAACTGCTGGAAATGCCCGGAATCGACGTTGTAATTATTGGCACGCCCGACCACTGGCACTGCTTGCCGATGGTAGAAGCCTGTCAGGCAGGAAAAGATGTTTATTGCGAAAAACCGTTGGGGAATTCCATCGAGGAAATAAATATTATGGAGCGTGCCGCGGCGAAATACAAAACGGTAGTACAGGTTGGAATGTGGCAACGCAGTGATCCACACTGGCGCGATGCAGTTGATTTTGTAAAATCGGGCAAATTGGGTAAAATTCGCACCGTGCGGACATGGGCTTACCAGGGGTGGATGGAACCTGTGCCTGTTCAACCTGATGGCGAGGCACCGGCAGGCGTTGATTATGATTTTTGGTTGGGGCCTGCCAAAAAACGCCCATTCAACCCGAACAGGTTTCACTTTAATTTCAGGTGGTTTTACGATTACGCCGGCGGTTTAATGACCGACTGGGGTGTGCATATTATCGACTACGGTTTGTTTGGCATGGGCGACCCTGTTCCAAAATCAATAATGGCGATGGGTGGTAAATTTGCCTATCCTGACGATGCATCCGAAACTCCGGATACCTTGCAGGCTTTATACGAATTCGATGGCCACACCATGTTATGGGATCACGGAACCGGTATTGACGGCGGTTATTACGGACGAAACCATGGAGTTGGTTTTGTTGGGAACAACGGCACTCTGGTTGTCGATCGCGGAGGTTGGGAAGTTATTCCGGAGCAAAAAAAAGGCAAAGACCTGATTGAGCGGGTTGACCTGATTAAAGGTTCGGGCAAAGGGCTCGATTTGCACATGGCAAATTTTATTGATGGTGTAAAAACCCGCAACCAAAACCTGAATGCCAACATTACTGTTGCAGCAAATACTGCACGTGTGGCACATTTGGGAAACATTGCCCATCGGACAGGGCACCGTTTATATTGGGATGCAGAAACCCGTCAGATTAAAAATGATGATGAGGCGAACAAATATCTTATTCCGAATTACAGAACTCCCTGGGAGTTGCCAAAAGTATAAGGAATTATAAAATACAAAGGTGCAAAGCAACTTTTATGTGCTTTGCACCTTTTTACTTTAAGAGTGATTTTTGATTATTAAGTTAAAACCCTCAAAATCAAACTAACCTAAAACCGTTTCTGAGAGTTTACTTTTTACATACTGAACACCAAAAGCTATCAAAACAAAAATTAGCGCAATAAAATAAATGGTTGTGGTCGAACTTTTCAGAAATGAAAAGGTACTTGTAATTGAAACCGTTTCGTCTGAATAATTGGGATATTGGTTTAACATTGCAATAATCCCTATATTTTCCAGATAATCAGAAACTCCCGCAATAAGAGGCAGAAAACTGAAATAAAAAAACGGGCTTTTATGTTGGTTTATTTTCCTTAAAAAATAGGCATATAGCAGGCAAAAACCCAGACCATAAAATATTGGGAAAAACAAATCCAATGGAATCTGGTAGTATAAATATGCTTGACGGCCATTTTCACCAAGTGCTTCAAACAAGGAGTTTACATAATGAATATCATAACCCTCAAGCAGCATATCAAGAATTTTCATGCCATTGGCTATAGCTGTCAATTTGGGAATGGTATAAGTCAACATGAAGAAATATAAAATGGATGATAAAACAAGAAAGATAAAAACAGTTCTCCCGTTGCTGAAGGTGTAAATTAGTTTTTTTAGGCTACTAATCATTTCGTAACAATATTAAGATTTAAATTAAAATGCTGATTTTTAGATTCCATCAATTCCCAGCCGTAAGTAATATATTTTTTTTAAGTTTTGCAAATTGAAGTACGATAAATCCGCCAACAAAAAACAGCGACATAAATAACATACTATTCCGCATACTTCCCGTAATCATATCAATCAATCCATATGAAAATGAACCGATTACAATTGCCAGCTTTTCGGTAATGTCATAAAAACTGAAAAAAGAGGCTGTGTCTTTTGTCCCTTCGGGAATCAACTTTGAATAGGTAGAACGCGATATTGACTGCACCCCGCCCATCACAAAACCAAGCAATCCGGCGAGGCCATAAAACGAAATTTTTTGCTTCAGAAAATAGCCTGCAACACACACGAAAATCCAGATAATCAAAGTAGTACCAATTGCAAATCCGTTACCTTTAAATTTTGAGATCATTGCAAAAAAGTATGCACCAATAATTGCTACAATTTGTAAAATCAGTACAACAATAATCATCTCATTTCCTGAAATCCCAACTACTTTATCGCCAAACAAAGGCGCAAGCAGCATAACAGTTTGTACACCCATACTGTAAATAAAAAATGCAGTTAGGAAACGTAACATTACTTTTTTATCCTTAACTACCTTGTAAACTTTTTTCAGTTCTTTGATACCGTTTCCCAAAATACCCATGGTAATTGGTTTTCCCGTTGCCTTGTCTTCGAGATAATAAAATGCTATTTGGGCAAAACTCATCCACCACACGCCAACAAGTATAAACCCAAACCGTGTAGCTTCGCTGCCACTTTCAAATCCAAATAATTCAGCTTTCATGTATAAAACAAGATTGATAACAAGAAGTATAACGCTACCAATGTAACCCATCGCAAATCCGCGGGCACTAACCCTGTCCATTTTTTCTTCGGTGGCTACCTCGGGTAAAAAAGCATTGTAAAATACGAGAGACCCGGCAAACCCGATACTGGCAAGGATTGTACAGGCTATGCCGAATTCAACATTTTCACCGGTAAAAAAATAAAGCCCGATACACGACAACGAGCCCAGATATGTGAAAAACTGCATAAACCGTTTTTTCCTTCCGCTAAAATCAGCAATTCCTGAAAGTACCGGCGCCAGAAATACAATGACAAGGAATGAAAAGGAAATTGCATACGAATAAAGTACTGAATTGACAACCGGGATTCCGAAAAATTGGACAGTGTCTCCCCCAAATGCATGATTTGTTGTACTGAGGTAATAAACAGGGAAAATTGCTGTGGTAACAATCAGGTTATAAACCGAATTCGACCAGTCGAAAGAAGCCCAGGCATTTATAAGTCGCGCATTGTTTTTTTCAAGCATTTTGATGAACTTTTATCGGTTATCGGTTTAAAGATGCAATTTTTTTCAATATAAAATTTTTACAGGTTTTTCGTCAGCCAAAAACATTTTCAACAAATTACAACTTTTCCTTAATATGCATTTGTCATCCTGTTTTGGATTTCATATAAAAAAATCTACTTTTGGCGTCAATCAATTTTTAAACCGAAGGTATGAATCCATTACTTCAAACCGGAACCATAATCGTTGTATTCGCACTTGCAGCTTATTCAATAGCTATATTTACTGAACAGCGCAAAAAGATACTGCGGCGAAGGATTCTCGTTTTTCTGACACTTGGAGTTGCGCTCGATATTACAGCTACAATTCTCATGATACTGGGTTCTTCGAAAGGAGGTTTTACCCTGCACGGGGTTATCGGATATTCGTCGTTGGCAGGTATGTTTATTGACGCCGTTCTGATTTGGCGCCTGAAAATCAAAAATGGTTCATATTGTCCGGTTCCCAACAACATTCATGTTTACTCGCGCTACGCATATATTTGGTGGGTAATTGCATTTATAACCGGGGCATTGCTTGTGGCGTTAGGTTAAACCCGTAACCCGCATATTTTTCAGGCATTATGAATTTCAAACCCTTTTTGATTTTTTATATTCCGCTTTCGTTTGATTTGAGCCAGAAACAAACCGGCAACCACCACTAAAATTCCAATAATTTGCTGTCCACCCAATTCTTCTTTCAAAATAAAAAATGAAAGGATTGCCACAAAAACAGGTATTAAATTGATAAACGAATTTGAACGGTTGACACCGATTTGACGAATACTTTGGGTGAAAAAAACAAAAGCAAGTGTTGATGCAAAAACAGCCAGTAAAATGATGGCCCGAAAAGCTTCAGCATGAAAGGGACGGGAAATAAAATCGTTAAAATCAACGATCAGCCAAACGGGAAGAAACAAAACTACCCCGATAATATTTTGGTAAGCTATTATGGAAAGTGTATTGTATCGTGAAACAAGATTCCGCAAAACAAGAGAATAGGCAATTGCAGCAAGCACTGCAATAAATTCGAGACCAACACCAAGCGGCGATGCATCGAATTGAAAAGAACCGTTTATTACCACCAGGCCAACACCGAAAAATGAAAATGCCAAGCCTGCAACATTCATCCATTTCAGTTTTTCCCTAAAAAAATACCATGCAAAAATTGGTGAAATAAGCGGGATTGTTGCAACTATTACGGCTGCAACCGTCGATGAAACATATTTCAAACCATAACTTTCACCAAGAAAATAGATAAACGGTTCGAAAAAAGCCATGAGTACAAAAAGCTGAAAATCTTTTTTGGAAGGCTTTTGTAATCTTTTTAAAAAGGCCGCGATAATTGTAATCAGGACTGCAGCAATTGTCAGCCTAAAAATTACCACAGTTACCGGATTGTAACCCTGATATGCAATTTTAAACCAGATAAAAGAGAAGCTCCAGAAAAATGCAGCACCGAGCGCTGAACCAAATGCAAGGATTTCTTTGTTTTTCATTTAAAAAATTTGACCCGCAAAATTAAGGATTAAGTGTTAAAAAATCGGTTGTAAAAAACATGAATTGCAATTAAATAATATGATAAGCAAAATGGTTTTAATATTTTTGAACCGAAAATCAAAAAAAGTATTAAACTAAAATCAAGAAAAATGTCAATTAAAAAAATCAGTCTGAAAAATTTATTGGTGGCTTTGGCTGCTGTGATTATGTTGCAGGGATTTGTTTCGTGTAATTCGGCAAAAAAACAAGCGCCAGCCGAAGAAAAAAGTGCCGTTGCCGAAAAATTTATCGGCCTGCAATTGTATTCCATTCGGGATAGTATGGCAGTAAATATTCCCGGAACTATTGCCGCTGTTGGCCAAATGGGTTACAAATTTGTTGAGGCTGCAGGTTATGGCGATGGTAAAATTTACGGGATGGATCCTGTTGAGTTTAAAAATTTGTGTGAAAGCAATGGCGTACAATTTCTTGGTGCACATTGCGGACAGGTAGTTCCAACCAAAGAAACCTGGGATGAAACCATGGCATGGTGGGATACTTGTATTGCCGCACATAAAGCAGCCGGTGTAAAATGGATTGTTCAGCCATTTATGGGTGGTACTGCTTATGAAAGCCTCGATGCACTGAAAAGTTACTGTGAATATTTTAACGCTGTTGGCGAAAAATGCAACGCTGCCGGAATACGTTTTGGTTATCATAATCATGACAAAGAGTTTTCAACAGTTTTTGAAGAAAAACCAATTTACGACTGGATGCTCGAATTAACCGACCCCGCAAAAGTTATGTTCGAAATGGATTTATACTGGATTATTGAAGGAGGAAAACAGCCAGTTGAATATTTCGAAAAATACCCGGGCCGTTTTGAATTGTGGCACATTAAAGACAAAGCAGAAGTTGGTGCAAGTGGCAACATTGATTTTGCAGCTATTTTTGCCGAAAAAGAAAAAGCCGGTGTAAAATACGGAATCGTGGAAGTTGAAGAATACAATTTCACTTCGCTTGAAAGCAGCAAAAAGAGTTTGGAATTTCTGCAGGCAGCTGATTACGTGAATCTATCGGAATAAAAGAAAGTTTTTAAATCAGTATATTGATTTAAAAACTTAATAAATGGAATACTGAAAACGCTGATTTTACTGATTTAAACTGATTTTCTCAGTGCTAATCTTTTTGATCAGAGTCATCAGTGTTCCATTTTTTATTTTGAATATAAACTTTAAAACTTTCCAAACTTAAATGTCAATCCAAAATTAAGGCCACGCAAAGCATCGGCTTTTGTTTGACCGGAAAGTTCAATATCTGAGCGTTTCAAATCAATATTTGAAGTGTACCGGTAACTAACCGCCGCCGCCATCCTAAAAAATCGGGCCAGGTTAAATTCCAGTTCAACGGCGGGCTCAACTACAAAAAATACGTCGTTGGCATATTCGTATCCTGAATAATTATCGTCCCAGTAATCATAATCGTACATGTCAACCAGGGCAACTCCGCCGGCTCCTATTAATACCGGAAATGACAAATGAACAGGCGATTTTCCTGCAATAATCGGTTCGATAAGGAAACCACCGTAACCGCCTGTCAACGACAAATGTTTCTCCTGAACACCATGATAATAGTCGTAATTGAGATTATTTACAAAACCATAACCACCCATTCCGATAGCCAGTGAATGATCAAAAATAAAAGCCCCGCGCGCTCCGGCAACAATTGCATCATAACCGCCAATATTTGAGTAGGCAACAGTTAACGCGCCATAACCACCGTTCGATTTGTTTTTCGTAAAAATTGTTCTCACTTCATCGTTTTGATACGAATCTTGTGCGTTGGCAAATGTGCATGCCAATATAAAAATGATAAATAAAAATGTGTTTTTCATGATATTAAAAATTGATGATTAAAATCTTATGTTTAAAAATGATATTTAATTGTGAAAGCGAAATCAAACAATTCAAGATCGAAAACTTTTCGCCCAAACAAATCGAAAAATGGTTTTGCTTCAATTCCCACAGAAAGCGGCACTTCGGCAAATATATATTCAAGACCAGCCAATCCGTCGATACCGGCAATAAAATCGGTGTTTGTAACATAATAACTTGAATTTGTTCTGTAATAACGCACGTTCCATCGCTCGTACCCGGCATGTAAACCGCCGCCGTAAACAAAGTTTAGCCTGTCGGTAAAACTGAACAGTCCGGGCCTGTGAAATTCTTTTAGTGCATGAAATACTGCCCCATTTTGTCGCGAGCCAAGCAGAAATTTATATGAATTCAATTCATCGGTATAAATTCTGAATTCAACACCACTTGTGTAACCCCCGCGAATCCCCGCAGCATATCTGAATTCCTGGGAAAAAGCGCTAAAGTTTAAAATTACAAATGCTGCAAAAAGTATTAACTTTTTCATAATAAGGTTTTTAATTTCTATGAACCAATTTGCCGGAACCAGAAATATTTGCTTCGGTTACCGGATTGCCCGAGTAATAAACATTACCGCTTCCTGATATTTTTGCGGTAATTAATTTGAGCGCGTTCACCTGCATGTTTCCGGAGCCTGAAATATGTGCGTTGCAATTGTCAACTGCTAATTCCGAACTATCAATATTTCCTGAACCGCTTATGTTTAAATCCGATTCATTTGAATCGCCGGTTATCAATATCCAGCCCGACCCTGAAATGGAAGCTACTACCAAATCTGCATCAACATCAGCAGAAATTGAACCTGAACCTGACAAGGAAAATTCCATTTCGTCGCCTGAAAAATAATCGGTAGTAATACTTCCCGACCCACTTTGTTTTACACTGACCAACTGGGGAACAGTAATTAAAATGCTCATCGGCAACCTGTTTCTAACGTTGTGAATACCCTGAATGTCAACCAGCAATGTGTTATTACTGACACTGGTACCAATATACGGGAGTATATTTTCCTCAGCAGTTACAAGAACTTCAAGCTCATCTCCATTAATGATCTGAATGTCAAAATCGCCGGATGATTTAACTTTGCTGAACATTGAAACTGCTCTCGCCTCGGTTGCTTCCACCCCATTTCCATGAATGTTAAATTCTTCGATACAGCTTGTTGCTGCAAATAACAACAGTGTAAAAAAAGAAAATTGTTTAATTGTTTTCATAACCAAATACTTGCTTTAAATACTTAAAAAATTAATTGTTTTGTTTCACTGATAAACCATGTATGTTTATCCTGTTTTGTTTTCTGTAACTCTATTGACAGCTATTTTTTTTGTTGGTTGCAAAATCCGCTAAAAAAAATTGAAAAAAAGTTAATGAAAGGAAGTAATCAATTGAATTTTATGTTGATACTTATTGAAAAAGAGAGTTTTGCAGCACATTACAAATGGAAAACCAAAGGATTTTTTGGTCGAAAAAACTTTGCAATTATTTGGATTTATTGAGTTCTGAATGGGCAATTTTTCTTAAAATCCACGGATAACCAGTAAACTTTTGTCCTGAAAATAAATGTTCTGGAAGAGTTTAAAAAATCAGGAGATAATAAATCCGTTTATTTTTTGATGGCATTTATTAGTATTCACTCACGTTTATTCCCCCACCCGAAGTATTTATAAAGAGTTTTGTTGTTTTTGCACTGTTTCCAAAATTTCCTGTCAGTTGAACTTTTTTCTCTTTTTCATCAAGTATTTCTTCATTTTTAATAGTCATTTTACCCGGGAAATTTGTTTCGCTTTTTACATGGGTAATATCAAAGCCAAATTCCGATTTTTCGCTAAACCCAAGGTTTATATCCATCGACCTGGATTCGACATATACCGACTTAAAACCCTGCGCCACTTTTTCAATATCGAGATCTCCGTACTCGGTTTTTAAATTGAGGGTACTGTTCAGTTCAGTGATCCTGTAGTTTGTAAAACTCCCTTTTGCAGTAAGATTGTCAATCAAATAAACGCGGAATTTATCACGTCTTGATTCAGCATTGATTTCATTGATTTCTGTAATTTCAAATTCTGAAGATTTACTTGTTATCTGTAGTTTACCGGCCTCTTTAATGTAAATTTCGCTGTAGTTGCAATCCAAAGTCCCGGTTTTCATTTTGTTTATTGTTGCATCGCCAAAACTTAGGCTGAGCTTTGTTTTTCCCGAAAAATCGTGCGATTTAAGGTTTCCGTTTGAAAGGTTTATATCAATATCACCTGAATAATCGCCGATATAAATATCGCCAAACTTGTTTTCCACTTTCAACGGGTTTGATTTTGGCATCCACACTGTATAATCGACTTCGATCCTGCCGTCAGACTGAAAAACCGATTCTTTAAAGTTTAATATTTCTTTTTCAATGCTGCTTCGGCTTTCACCAACTTTTGTGCGTGCAATTATAAAATGCTGGCTGCCGGTAAAATCAACATTAACATCTTCAACCAATTTTTCAAGTTTCGATAGTTTTTTATCTTCCACCCTGATTTTAATTTCGAAAACCACCGAATCTTTATCCCATGTGTTTATCTTGATTTTCCCGTATTTGTTTGTTATTTCAATGCGGGTGTCACTGCCGGCTTTAAAGCGTTTGTTTATCTGTTTCGACTCGGTAAACTGTGCCATCGCCAACCCCGGGATCATTAAAACAATCAATCCTGCAAAAACTATTGCTTTTATTCTTTTCATCGTTTTATTTTCTTCTAACAATTAATTTGATCCAAAACCTCATCTACCATTTTGAGCCGGTAACGGTTGTTTTCAATCATCGCTTCGATTACTGTTTTTTTCGAAACATTTTCCTGTAAATCGCTTTTCAATACATTATACATTTGCTGCAATTCATTCAAATCCGTTTCAACGTCTTCCTTAATTTCCGGATATGTTATATAGCATTTCCTTATTTCGTCCATTTTCTCATTTACCTGGCTGGCATAAAATGCTTCGGCTTCAATCAGTTCGCGCAATTCAGGGTCAGTTGTTTGTTCAGCAAGTTCGCCCGAATTGAAAATGTGTGTTTTGGTTATTAAAACCGAAAAAACCGCAACAACTGCCAAAACCGCAGCTACCCTTAAAAAATAGCCGGTAAAGGTTATAATTTTCGTTTTTCGTTTTGGTTTCGATATTTGTTCCCAAACCTTTTCTGAAGGTTCGTACTGGTCGAACGCATCACGATTTGCTTTTATAAATTCCTCCAAACGATCTGTTTTCATCTCATTTCAGTTTTTTGTTCTTTCAAAATTTCGACAACACGTCGTTTTGCACGCATAAACTGGCTTTTCGAGGTTGACTCGGTAATGTTCAGAATCTGCGAAATTTCGCCGTGGTCATACCCTTCCAATAAATAAAGCGAGAAAATAATCCGTCCGCCTTCGGGCAGTTTTTCCATGGCTTTTGTAATTCCGGCCACAGTCAACTGCACTTCTTCTTCGTTGTTTTCATCGATTTCGGGTTTTTCGAATTTGTGCATTTCTTCAAAATAAGTAAGTTCCACTTTCCTTTTGTTTTTTGCGTTAATACATGTATTTATCGCAATCCTTTTCAACCAGCTGCCAAAACCGGATTCGTAACGGAACGAATCCAATTTTAAAAAAGCCTGTGTAAAAGCTTCCTGGAGCATGTCTTCTGCCTCCTCCCTGTTGTTCATCATACGGTAGCACACATTAAACATGGCTTTAGAGTACATTTGATATAACCTGTACTTTTGCCTTTCGTCGCCTTTTTTACAGGCGTCGATTATGCTTTTATGGTTCTCCCCGTAGTTTTCCAATTTGTTTACTTTCAATTTTAACGACAACAAAAAAAGTAAATGGTTGCAATTGTATTAATTTATGTTCCTTTTTGAGGAATTGTATTTGCAACGAACAAATTTAATTAATGCATCAATTATTGATTTTGAAAAAAATAAAATATTATATTTGCCCCCGCAAAATACGGTGGTTGTAGTTCAGTCGGTTAGAACGTCGGATTGTGGTTCCGAAGGTCGTGGGTTCGAATCCCATCATCCACCCCACTAAAAAGCCTTGAAGAAATTCAAGGCTTTTTTTATATCCGTTTGTTTTGTTTGAATTAAGAGTGATTATTAATGATTGTACCCTGAAATTCTATTCAACAACAATTTCATCAGCAAAAACAAAAACTCCCGAACCGGGGACACGCTGATAGTTGCATTTCACTTTCAGATACCTGCAGCTTATTTTTTCAAACCCTACAGTAATTTTTTGCACTTTTATATCTGAAGTTTTGTCGATTGGCAATTGACGATCTGAATGCCAGGTATTCATCGGTATATAATTTTCCCCGTCATCCGAAACCGAAACTTCAATACTTTCGGGGAAATAAATGCCCGCACCCGTTTCTTCAATGCAATTAAAACCCACCTCCGAAATTTCCGTAGGTTCGTCAAATTCAATAGTAGAAACAAAGTCGCTGCTTAAAATCCCCAGCCATCGCCCGTTTGCCCATTTAGCGCCGCCAAAATCGGTGTCAACCAGCGTGGATGCACCATTTGCACTGTATTTTCCAACAGGCTCGGGATCGACTGTAATTTTTGCGCCGCGTGCTTTATGCAAAACTGCATCCATCGATTCAGGTTCGTTCAGCAATGTACTGTCTTTTACAGAAACGGCTTTTACTGTGGCCGATTTATCTAAAATAAAAGGCCCTGTATATTTAATGCCCGACTCAGGAGTTGGTTCTGTTCCGTCAATTGTATAAAAGATATCAGTAATCAGTTCCGATTCGAGTGTAACTTCAATATTCTTTGTTTCCATGTTCAGTTTCAATAAAATATCAGGACGAAAACCGCTCTTTGCATAATTCACGCCCATGGCTTCGTACCGCTTTAACAAATCGGCTGCTTTTATTCTGAAATGTTCCCAGTCACGCTTACCAGGCGCCCGCCATGCCACTTCCGAAAGTGCAGCCATTCGGGGCATTGTCATGTATTCAACCCGGTTTGAATCATACATATATTCAGTCCAGACATTAGCCTGCACACCCAAAATCAGGGCGCTGTAATCTGGTTCCAGATTTTCAGGAACAGGTTCATACATATACACTTTTTTCAGCGGCGCATAACCCCCAAAAGCTTTGGGTTCGTATTTGCTCAAACTTTGATAATGGTCGAAATAAAAATGCGAACCTGTGGTTAAAACCGTTGGGTGCCCTTTTCTCAAATAATCGGCAACACTGTTTTCGCCACCCCAGTACATAATTGTGGCCGATTCCGAGAGTTTCCCTTCAAGGATTTCGTGCCAGCCAATCAGTTTTCTGCCTTTCGATTTTAAGTATTCATCAAAATGGTTAACAAAATCACTTTGAAGTTCATGCGGTGTAGTTCCGTTCTTTTTCATCGTCCTGCTACAGGCAGCACATTTCTCCCAGTTGCTTTTGCTCACTTCATCGCCACCAATATGTATATATTCCGAAGGGAACAGTTCAAGCACCTCATCCAGAATATCCTCAAGCAATTTGTAACTGTCAGGATTGCTTGCACAAAAAACACCAATATTATTGAGGCTTTTACCTTTTGCATCTTTACAAACCAAATCAGGAAAACACTGCAAAATGGCTTCGGAGTGGCCGGGCAATTCAATTTCGGGAAGCACAGTTATATATCGTTCTTTGGCGTAGGCAACAATTTCCCTGATTTCTTCCTGTGTGTAAAATCCACCATATTTTGGTCGGCTGTCCCCTGTTCGCCAAACTTCAAAATCCTGCCAAGGTTGTTTGTCTTCCTTAACAACGCGCCAGGCTCCAATATCCGTGAGTTCGGGATGCGATTTTATTTCGATACGCCAGCCAATGCCATCAACCAAATGCCAGTGGAAAACATTCAGTTTGTGCATGGCCAGATAATCGATATATTTCTTTACGAAATCAAGCGGCATAAAATGCCGTGAAACATCCAGATGCATTCCGCGCCATGGAAATCTCGGACTGTCAACAATTTCAACTGCCGGAACTGCGATTTGCCGAACCGGTCCCGATTCCAGCTCAACAGGCAGCAACTGTCTTATTGATTCAACCGCATAAAACAGACCCTGCTGACCAGCAGATTCAAATAAAACCCCGCTTTCCCCGACAGTTAGTTTGTAACCTTCAGCAGACAGGGAATCCAATTCAGGATTCAATTCAAATACAAAATCATTTTGAATGACACCGGCATCGTCACGATTTACAATCTGTATTTCAGTTTTTAAAAGTTCCTTTAAAAAAGTTGCCGCCGGGAGCATTGAATCATCCTGAATGATAATTCTTGTTTTTGCGCCGGTGACAAAAGGTTTTTCATGTTTCCCTGTCATTGAAAGCGGTTCGGGAATAATTTGAACAGGCTGAAGTTCTACTTTCTGCTGACAGGAAATCAGCAAGCACAAAAAACCAACAATTGGCAGAGTTTTATAATTATTCATTTTAATACTTAAAAAAAAGTTTTAACAACTGTTTGGACATACAAATGAACTTACTTTAGTCGATATTTCCAACCATTCTGTTTCCTTCAAAAGGTTGGAATAATTGTAAAAAACCAAAAACAAATGAAAAGAAAATAACAGAAAAACAGATTTGAAAACAAATGAAGCCGAAGGAAAAAACTTGATCTAATTTTTTTACAGAACGTTAATAAAATAATTGTATTTTCACCGTTGTTTGAATAAAACTGTACATCTGAATCGGAACTAACAATTTTTTTAATGAATATAAATATTTGGCTCAGGTCAATTTTTATTTTAATACTGACACTCACAAGTACATCTGCGTCATATGCCGAAATTGGTGACAATTCAACCATTGACAGTCTTTACAAAATTATCAACCAAAAAATCGGAGCTGACAAAATAAACACTCAGTTGGATTTTGCTTTGAAAATTGTAAATAAAAACAAGGAAGAAGCACTAAATATGGCAAATTCAGCGTTGGTTGCAGCAAAATCAACCGGAAACAGAAATCTGGAGATGCACTCTTATTACATGCTTGGAAGAATTTATATGGAAGCTGCAAACAACAGCCTTTCACTTGTTTATCTGGATACGGCTTTGGTAATTGCAGAATCTGTGCATGATAACTGGAATAAAGGAGAAATTTTATACCAGGTTGGTGTAAATAAACACAGGATGGGCGAAGCTTTGGAAGCACTTGAGTTATTCAATGCTTCAATTCAGGCCTGTAGATTGTCCGATAATTTCAAATCTGCGGGTTCATCCTATTCGGTTATGGGTACTATTTTCCGAATGAACGGTATGTATGACCGTGCCATTGAATATATCATCAAATCGAAACTGAATTATGAAAAAGCTGATTTCATTGATGGCAGTGCCTGGGCAAGTTATTTGCTGGGTCGTATTTACGCCGATTTAAAGCTTCCCCAAAAAGCGTTTGAATATTTTAATGAATCACTTGATATCTATAAAAAACTGGCAGCAATTGATGGAAACCAGAATGGATTGGCACTTTGTTATGAACAAATTGGAATACTAAATCTTGAAGAAGGTAATTTTGAGGAAGCACGTAAATATATTGATTACACTTTTGAGATTTATTCTGCCACCGAATCAAAATATGGATTATCTAATGTTTACATGAATCTGGGCAAAATTGAATATTATGAGAAAAACATATTACAAGCAGAAAAATATTTAAACGAAGCTCTTCAGTTAAAAAAAGAAATTAATGATCTGCTTAGCCAGCCTGGTATTTTTGAGTTCCTTGGATTATGTCTTATAGAAAGAGGCCAGACAAAAGAGGGATTCAATACTATTCAGCATGGATTGGATCTGGCCATTGAAAACAACCAGAAAAAAATACAGTCTGATATTTATGCGAAACTCGCCGAAACATATTTAAAAGTTAATGATTTCAAAAACGCAATTCTATACAAGGATAAACAAATAGAAATACAAAACTTAATTCTTTCAGGGGCTGCCAATATAAAAATTGAACAGTTACAGGCCATTTATGAAATTGAAGAAAAAAACAACCAGATTGCCGAACTCGAAAAACAAAACAAAATTATTGCACTAAGTAACAGGCAAAATAAAATAATCAGAGATATAATGATCTCGGGAGTTGTGCTGACATTGCTAATTATATTGGTGATATATTGGTTTTACAATAAACTCAAACTAAAAAACCACGAACTAAATGAAGCGAATGCCGCCAAGGACAAATTCTTTGCAATTATTGCACACGATTTGCGCGGACCTACCAGCTCGCTTG
>DAOPKR010000039.1:30191-33347 GCA_035391305.1 Draconibacterium sp. | reverse complement strand
GGTAGAAGGCTTCAATTTTGTCATTACCATAAATACCTACCATTACAGCAGCCGAACGCAGCAGATAATCGCCGTTGTAAAACGATCGTGGCCCGAAAGCATTTAACATGTAATTATGATTGATGATTTGTAGCGCAGGATATTAAAAACAAGTTAAAACCTCCAATAATAAAGTAAATGACCTTTTTCATAACTTTCTGTTTACAATTTGTTTGTTTACTGTTATTTGAAATAATATCTGTTTCTATTTCAGCATTTTTGTTTCAGGTGAATAGACCTAAGGAAAAACGCAAAATAATTGGGTTATTAAATAACAGATTACAAATTGTAATGTTTATTCCGATAAATAGATTTAAAAAAGATAAACCGGGTTCGAATAAATCCACGGGAAATATTTACCTCCAATGTTTACATGCACTTCAACACGGTAAAACCCTTTTTCAAATGGTTCGGTAAGCGAAAAAACATAGCTGTCGGTTTCGGTTATTTTTATTGTTTGTCCGTTGTGTATCAGCTTATACCTGCCAGGCAGAGGAGTTACAGCGTTTAGCGTTTTCAGGTTCGAAATGTTTATTGAATCTCCCATAATTCCGGCTAATTTGCCATCTTTTCCGGTAGCGTAAAAGCTAAAACCCTTTGCATCGCCCAAAGTTTTAAATGCTGTGTACAGGTGTCCCTTTTTTATATTCCTTGCTAATGATCCGGCAGTTAATTCATCAGCAAAAACATAGTTTGTTATGTAGTCGAAACCCTCGTTGTAAGTGTCAATCATCAAACGAAAAATCCAGCCACTTTTATCTGGTTCATGAAACATCCATTTATTCAGGATTGTAACCTTTGTTGTATCGATAATTTTTGCGTTTGGTCCAACCCACTCAACCTTTCCGCCGGCAATATACCGCGCTCTGATATTCTGGTTTTCATGTGTGTCAACAGCCGAAAAGCCAACCATCTTTCGAGTCATGTTTAATGAGTCCCATCGGGCCAGAATGCGTGTTTGTTCGTCAAACATTTCGCGCAAAGCCCAAATCCGGTATTTCTTTCCGTTCACCACGAAGTTAAAAATATGTGGCGCTAAAGTTTCATCTTTTGTATCGGTATGAAAGTTGTAAATTTCCATGCCCTGGTAATACGGGTTTCCCCAGTTTCGTTTTTCTTCAGTATGCGAGAAAAACACGATACCGCCATTCAGTGCTATTTCCTTTGCAATTGTGTCGGGGTTTGTCTTCAAATCAATCACTACCGAATCAAGAGGCCAGGCAACATATCCGTGTTTTTCGCTTCCGGGTTCTATCAGCACACCTTCATAAATCCCATTATAACCCCGCGGAAAAGTATCAAGCTCATAACGCGGATGATCGGTCAGAAACATAAATTCGATGCCGTTGTTTTTTGCTGCAGGTATCAGATCATTAAGCGTTCCTTCGCTGTCATGAGATAAATAACTGTGTAAATGCATCACACCACGGTAAACATTCAGTTTTGTATTATTTACAGGCTCTTTTCGAAGTTTTTGGAATTCACTTATCTTTTCCTCAAGCCGGGGATAGGTAACAAAATGGTTCCAGGCAGGTTTTGCCAGAAACCAGATAAGCACTGCAGCAATTACAACAATTAAGGTAATGAACAAATATTTCAGAATTTTAAGCAGCTTTTTTAATATGGCCATAATAATTTTTTCATTTTCTATTCAAAATCACGTATCTGAAGTTTTTAGTTTAGTGATACTTCGTGTTTTTGTGTCTTAACGGCAATTATTTCTAACCACAAAGGCACAAAGTCACAAAAAAGCACCGGGAAATTTGTTTGCAAACGACAGTATCTTCTAAGTCTTTAAATTTCAATTTCCTATTTCTGGTTTTTAATTAATCAGAACATTTGTCATCTGGTTAATTAAATCGAAAGTATAATCACCCATTGCAGGTCCGAAAAAACCCATTGTTTTTGGTTCGTATTCATCGAGATAAAAATAGCGGCCAGGAATTACATAACCCACATAACTGCCATTGAAACTTGTAACATTTGCACCGAAACCTTCTACTGCCAGCCTGTTTTTTAACTGAAGTGCATACTCTCCGCTGAAATCGCAGGGCGTAGTAATCCAAATCATATTTCCAATCCTGATTGCCTGTATAACTGCATTTTCAGGCAGCGGCATTAATTTCTTTGATATTCCGGATGAAAGGTTTCTTGTGGTTGAAATTCTGAAATGGTATTCAGGAAGGTTCAGTTTAATGGTTGCTGTTTCAAGTAAAACTGAATCAGTGCTTTCTTTATTTGCAAGATGGTTAATTGTACTATCGGCCAGGGATTCACCAATAAAACGTGGTTTTTCAAAACCTTCGCCTTTGCCAACATGGGTTTGGCTCCCCACTGATCCGGCCATAAAAAGGGCATAATCAAAAGTGGTTTCCAATTTACGCTGCCAGTATCCCGGATAGTCGCCGCTGATTTCCATGTTTTTGCTTCCCATGCAGGTTGAGTGGGCGGCAAAAGAACCAATAACTGCTTTTTCCCCTTCATTTTGCTGAATAAAAATGTAACTGAAATCGTCGTTTGCTGTTCCCAAATCACCAATCAGCCGGTTGCGTGTGTACTCAGCCGCATTAAAATCACCCGTTGCAATTGTTGAAGGTTGTAAATCTGCCACAGCGTTTAAAACTGCTCCTGAAATTTGTTGAACAAGCCATTTTTCGAGGTTAATATTTTCTTCGCCTGCAAACTGTTTTCCCATAAAACCCGGGCCCCAGCCACCAAGACTTGAATGTGTGTGCGTTGCCGAAAAGCAAATCTGATTGCGTGTGAACCCTTTTTGCGCTAAAACATGCATTACCGAATCGCTTATATTTGGCGGCATAATCAGCAAATCAGAACCAACAAAAACGGCTAAAGTGTTATCAACTTTCAGCGCTACTACCTTTACAAAAATGCTGTCGTGTATGCCGGTCGCAGGTGCACCTTTTCGTGCGCCAAAACCAGCCAGCGGCAGTTGTACAAATTTTCCGGTGCTTATATCATCTGTGTTGCTGTTTAGGGTGGGGGTGATGCTGACTTTTGAGAACCCCGTAAAAAGTTTTCCATGTGCAGGTGTTATGCTGTTCTTCAGGCTTTCGATTTCAGAACAACTGTTTTTGTAGTATTCTGTTTCAAAATAAG
>DAOPKR010000039.1:0-30091 GCA_035391305.1 Draconibacterium sp. | reverse complement strand
TTCAGGCTTTCGATTTCAGAACAACTGTTTTTGTAGTATTCTGTTTCAAAATAAGGAGTGTTAACCACCGGCCCGGTTGCTGAAAAATAAAGCACAACAAGCAGTACGAAAATTATACCGAGGGTAATTCCAATCCTTTTTAATAGTTTCATTTTGTTGGCTTTAATACCTGTAAAACAGAACACTGATGACGCTGATTTTACTGATTGTCACAAATAAAATCAGTTTAAATCAGTTATATCTGTGTCATCAGTGTTCAAATCCATTTTTATTCGCCTCTTTCCAACAATACTTTATTGCTGCTGGTTAGGAACATGCGTGTACTCTGTGTAAAATCGCCTGATATTGGCGCTTTGTATTTCAAATCAATATAAAACGCTTTGTACCCGTTTTCCGGATATTCGATTTCCTGCGTGAATTCACTTACATTTGATTTTCCAAGACTCACGCTGCTCCACGTTTTATCCCTGAATTCGCGGTCGGGAGAAGTTGCGCTCCATAAAATTGCATCTTCAAGTAAATCTGCAGTTGCCTCTACTTTCAACATGATTTTACCGTTTTCTTCAGAAATTGAATATTCGCATTTTGGAACGGTGCCATTTGTAATTGCTGTCCCGAAAAAGGCGCTTATTCCTGCAAGATATGTTTGTCTGTCACCCAAATCGTGTCCAGCATTTGGTGTGTAACAAATGTGGTTATCGCCCGGAATGCTGTCGATGTAGTTTTTTACTGCATCAACAGGCCAGTATTCGTCGTTTGTTCCCATAAACAACATCTTAGGCATTGTCAGCATTGATCGGTATGAATATGGATCAACCATTTTCGCTACTTTTTGCCCTTCCGGCGTATTTGCCTGTTGGGCAATACCCAGTTTCACATAGTCTTCAATCTGAATACTGTAATCGCCCCAGGTTACTTTGTGATATTCAATATTCAAATCCCAGTTCAGCATATCGATAACCATTGGTGCGATTGCTTTTACACGTTTGTCATGTGCTCCGGTAAGCCAGGTTGTCCAGCCGCGTTTTGAAGCTCCGGTAACTACAAATTGGTTTACTTTCGAATTCAATGTTTTTGAAGAAAATTCCTGAATAGCATCCATCGCTTTAATAGCACTTTTTGTCATCGGGAAAAGCAGCGGCCAGGTATAATCACTGTCGTTTTGAAAACTGTGGAGTGTATATGAAATCAGTTCATCTTCGGTGAGACCGTTATAAAGTGGCTGGTTTGGAATTTGCCAGATTATTGAAACCACGGCTTTGTTTAATTTTGCAATACCTGCTAAAGCGACAATTTCTTCCTTATCCCATTTGTGAGTGTTTGGTTTCCCTTTGTTTACTGCACCTCCGGTAATATAAAGCAAGCCATCATTGTACCCAATTTCATCGGGAACAATTACTGTTAGTTCGTGGTTCCAAACAGTGTCGCGCCATGTTTGTGATGTGACCTGCAGGCGATAAATTCTTGCGCCATCAGTTTTTGTTGAATCCTGAACTTCCCATTTGAATGAATCATCACCATTGTCGAGATAGGATTGCAAAGCATTTTCGGGAGTAACTTTTTTAGCTTCGGGTTTTGGCTGACAAGCAAAAAAGACCGTTAAAGCAAAAATAAAGAGTAGAAATCTGAAAGATGTTTTTCTCATTTTGTAAAAGAATAAATTGTTATTTGTTTGAATTGTGAAAACGAAAATAAGCAGACAATTTCTTTATTTGTCTGCTTATTTTAACATATGGGACGAATTAGCCTAATAAGGTTTATTAGTTCCCTGCAACAACCACATTTTCGACCACGCGCTGTTGTTAGTAGGATCGGTTCCTTTATATTGAGTGGGCTGGAGTTTGGCAACAGCAGCTTCTGCATTCTCAGTGTTTGTGGAAAGGTCCTCGTTAATGTCGTAGTAAAAACGGAGTGGTAATTTTTCCCTGCGGGCTGATACCCCGGTTTGCAGGTCTGGCAAACCTGTTCTGCGGTAGTCAAACCAGGCTTCAGCAGCAGCGCTCCAACTTGCTATCCACTTTTGTTGGATAATGCTTTCAAGCCCGTTATAAGGAGCATTTCCAATATAGTTGTTAAACTGGCTTCCAAGTCCCCATGCATTGAAAGATTCTTTAATGCCATTGGTATAATAAGTTTCTGCATTTCCGGATACCCAACCATAAAGTGAAGCTTCAGCAAGTATGAAATTTACTTCAGCTGCTGACAAAAGCCTCATTTGTAAAAGCGGACCACTGGTTTCTTTATACATCTCGCTAAGTTGAGATACATGCGGGTTGTATGCTGCCTGTTGGGTATAGTAAGGCGTTAAATTGTAGGCTTGTGCCGAGAATGTTTGAACCGGGATTCCTACATATTCCTGATCATAGTCCACGTAAAGATTATCTTCACCTACCCATTTTGCTAAAAATTCTTCTTCCACATCTTTTGAAATTTCGCGCTTTCCATCCACAATGCGATCTACTCCGGTTCCCGAAACTAAAACCAGGGGAATTTCAACTTTTTCAGCCCAAACACCTAAACGTGGATCTTGCAAATTCTGAAGTGCTTCAACCAACGTTGCACATGGTTTTCTACGCATGTATTCTCCCAGCGGGTCAATGTTATAAACCATGTTAATAGGCCACGAAGTTCCCGGTGAAGTACCTGCATATGCGACATTAGCCTCTTCGGCGGCAACGGTAATAATGGGGTACATTGCCGGATTACCTGTAATTTTACTGATTCCTTCCTGTGCAAAATTTGATTCTTTTGCCTGTAACCTCATGTAATACCTCAGTGCCAATGAATTGGCAAACTTTCTCCATTTGGTAACATCACCACCATACAAAACATCCTGAGTAGGGTTGATATTTGTGTATTCGCTGCTGCTTTTTGATAAAAGAGTATTGGCTTCTTCCAGGTAGCCAAGTATCCCGTGGTAAATATCCTGTTGCGAATCGAAAACAGGTTTATAAAAATCAGGACCTTCTTCTGCCTTCAAAGCTTCCGAAAAAGGAGCGTCGCCCCAAAGATCGGTAATCAACCCAAAAGTATAAGCTTTCAGTATCAGTCCAACTCCCTGGTGGAACTCCAGCTCGTCCTGAACTGCTTTTTTATAGAACTCATCTGCATTGCGCAGAATGTCGTAATAGCCTCCCCATGACTGACCTGGGTTATTCCAGTCGTAATCGTTGTGACCGCTCGACCAGCCGGTCTTTTGTGTATGCTGCATCACACCTGCAATATCTCCAATACCAAGATCAACTACTTTTTGTCCTAAGTTGATAATGATAGTTGGCATAAGCAGGTTAAGATCTGTCACCTCCGGATCAGGATTATTCGGATTGATATTCAACTCATCTAAATCATGACAGGCAGCAAACACCAGCACCATGCTTAGAGAAACTGCGAAAATTTTTATACTAAATTTTTTCATTTGCTTAAATTTTATATTCTGTTTATTATAACGGAATTCAGTTAAAATGTAAAACCTACTTTAAATCCGATAGGAATTACCCATGGATTTACGTTGTAGCGTTCAAGTCCTTGCAATAATCTACCACCTTCAGGTTGATAAGCTCTTTCAGGGTCAATTCCGAAGCCTGAATCTTTTGTCCAAAGAATTATGTTTCGGCTATA
Source organism: Draconibacterium sp. (assembly GCA_035391305.1). Lineage (GTDB taxonomy): Bacteria > Bacteroidota > Bacteroidia > Bacteroidales > Prolixibacteraceae > Draconibacterium. The sequence goes on along the minus strand of DAOPKR010000039.1, from coordinate 26,473 downwards.
CACAGATACATTGATATCTTCCACATTTATCAATTGTACAATGTTTTTGGGAACTTTATAGCTCAACGATATTTCCCTAAGTTTAATATAATCGGCATCGAATACATTGGCTTCTCCAATATCCCAAGGGTAACTTACCGAGTATGGAAGGAAAACGGTTCCCTCACCGCCAAGATTTTCACGTTCTAAAATAAATTTTCCATTTTCATCATAAGTACCGATAACGCCCGGGACGAATGTTCCGTCGTAAACCTTAGTACCACTCCATTGTTCAGGAAAACCTCCGTATTCCGGTGTTGGACCACCCACCGGGTATAAACGGTCGGCATAAATCAATTGATCAGCATTGCTTACTACCCAGTCGCGAAGTTCCTGACTTGGCCCGGGATTATCCTGGTTATATACGCCCGGATAAACCAGTTGTTCAAACCAGTGATTTGTCACCATATCTTCGGTCATGTACCGGTAAGTTTGCGAGACATACTGTCCACCATAACGCCAGTCGAATGTCATGTTAAGCGAAAAGTTTTTCCAGGAAAGAGCCGCTTGCAGGCCCATAATAAAATCGGGGTTGACATTACCAATTTTGGAATAAGTAGGAGCCGCTTCCCATTCGGTGTCGGTAGCAGCATCAGGAAGCAACGGATAATTATAGTATTGCGAACTTTTATCGGTTACGCGGTTCACTTTACGCGAATAAAGGTTGCCTACCACACCATCGCTTATTTCCTTGTTTCCAAACTGATCGGTGGCTACAAGCTGGCCTTTGGCATAGCCAACGCTTCTCACCCGTGCCTGATCCCACAGAGTAACAAACGGTATTCCATCAGCAAGTTCAATTATGCGGGTCACATTTTTCGTGAAGTTTAAATTTAAATCCAAAGACCAATCGTTGGTTTTAATCGGAGTTCCTCCTATCATTAATTCAACACCTTTACTTTGCACTAATCCGGCGTTAATAATAGTTCCGTTGAAGCCTGTTGAAGTAGGCAGCGAGACATTGAAAATCATGTCTTTATTGTCTAAGGTATAGTAAGTACCTTCAAATCTTAACCGGTTTTTTAAAAGTCTGGCTTCGACACCGAATTCCTGTGTAAGCTGAATTTCAGGTTTCAGGTTGGGATTAAGTAACGCGCCTGGTTTGTACAGGCGGATGGCATCGTCCCACTGCTCGTAGTTTCCATATGTTTGCAACAATTGATATGGCGATGTGTCGTTACCTGTTTGCGCAATGCCTCCGCGGATTTTTAGCAAATCAACTACACTTCCCAGGTCTAAAAGTTCGTTAAGCAATACGCTAACTGAAGCCGACGGATAAAAGTATGATCTGTTGGCTTTTGGTAACGTACTAGACCAGTCGTTACGGGCTGTTACATCCAAAAATACTGTTTCTTTCCAGCTCAGGTTGGCCATTCCATACAAACTGTTCACACCCAGTTCATATCTTGAAGAACTATAGTTTAGATTTGCCGTAGGTATATTGCTAAGTGTGAAAAGATTGGGAATCGTCAACCCTGCGCTGTTTTTGGATGAATTGCTAATATTGGAACCTTTGGCATAACGTGTATTTCCCCCAAATGATAAGCTCCATGAAAAATTTTCGGAATTGTCTTTATAGGTAAAAAGTCCGTCGATATTTCGTTCCAGGTTATTATTGGTCGATATTCCATAAGCTCCGTTGTTAGGTTCATCGGAATAGCCCAACCCAATTTTTGTTTCGCGTACTTCATCTGATTTATTCAGAGCCATCCGTCCCATGAGGCTAAATTTTGAAGAGATTTCCCAGGTTGCCATCACATTGCCAAACAACTGATACCGGTTAAAGCTATTGTTTACATCGTACGCCAGCATCCAAGGGTTCTCACTGTCTTCAATTATTTTTTTGATTGTATTTCCCTGTCCGAGATTATAATCCCGTAATTCATTTATGTCGATATAGGGAGGAGTAAAATAAGCCCATTGCAAAGGGTTTGTGCCACGGTTACCGGCTGGCCGGTTATCGGCAAAGCTGTTTACAAAGTTAATATCAGTACTAATGGTGAGTTTTTCTTTGACTTTTGAAGAAGCTGACATCGACAGATTGTTTCTGTTCAGGTCTGAGTTGGGAATCAATCCTTTGTGTGTCATATTGGTGTATCCCAGCCTGTAGTTTACTGATTTTGAAGTATTGGAAATAGAAATCCCGTTTGTGGTTGTGTACGCATAGTCATTTAGAAAGTCCTTTACATTGTTTGGATATGATACAAGTTCTGTTGGAATCTGAACCCCATTGGCATCGCGTGGTGAATTCCATTGCACTGCCCAGTATCCTTTATCCAGTTCAGGACCAATCCCGCTCTGATCAAGAATGGGTGGAAGATATCCTCCGCCTACATCCTCAGGACGATAAGAAAAGTAACCCGTAGCAAACTGTTTTTGTACATTCAGAAAGCGGGAAGGAATATCGAAGTCAGTATTTGTTGAAACCGAAATTTTCATACCCTCGCCACTCGCTTTTTTTGTGGTAATGATAATAACACCGTTACCCGCCCTGGAACCATAAAGAGCCGCAGCACTCGGGCCTTTCAAAACCGAAACACTTTCAATGTTTTCAGGATCAAGGTCGGATATGGAATTACCATAGTCCACAGGGTTGCCAGCTCCAAAACCACCTACATTGTTAAGTCCGCTGGTGAGAGGCACTCCGTCAACCACATATAAAGGCTGGTTATCGTTGCTCAACGATTTGGCTCCACGTATGATAATACTTGTGGTAGAGCCTGGCCCGCCTGTTTGGTTAATGGTTACACCCGCAACCTTTCCCGACATAGAGTTTAAAAAGTTTTCCTGTGCAACTCGCGTAAATTCAGGGCCTTGTACTTTTGCCACCGAATAGCCCAGTGATTTTTCATCGCGTTTGATTCCTAAAGCTGTTACTACAACCTCATCAATAGCTTCAACACTTAGTTCCAATGCAACGTTAATTGTATTTCTGCCTGAAACCGGAATCTCCTGGGTTTTAAATCCAATGAATGAAAAAACCAGGGTTGCATCATTCGCAACATTAAGATTGTATTTTCCATCAATATCGGTAACTGTACCCGCCGAACCAATTCCTTTCACCGAAATACTTACTCCGGGCAGGGTAAGTCCGTCGTCAGCCGATGTTACAGTCCCTGATACATTTACTGTTCCCTGAGCTAAGGCATTCATCGAAAATAAGCTGATGAACATTCCTGTTAACAAAGCAAAGGTGAAAAGTTTCACTGTGATATTTTTTATCATTTTTTTCATTTTCATGTTAGTAAATTTATACAGGTTTTAATTAACGGCATCGAAACTGAGTATCAGGGCATTGGTGTTTACGCCAATAATCTGCGCCGGATTTGTACCGGCGGCCATAAACATAATTATCTGCATACGGCTGTCTGTAATTTTGTTGAGGATTACTTTTCTTTGAAAATCTCTGAATCCAATAAATTCAGTTCCTGAAAAGTCCAGAGTCATTACGTTATTAAATGTAACAGAATAGGATGGAGGAGCATAAACTGAAGAAACTGTGAAGTTTTCACTTTCATTAAATGTAAATGTAGCATCGGGTTGAGGCGTATATTTTGCAATACAAAGGCCATAATCTTTACCATTTGCATTAACAATCCCACTTCCACCTGTATTAACCATTTCATAAACCAGTCCGCCAAAAGATCCTCCATCTTCTTTTACGTCGTGTTTGTAGTCCCCGTTGTAATAAAAAGTAAACTCATCTTTGTAAACGTCACCCATTCCGAACTCGGTGCTGAATATCCCGTCGGGGAGTGGTTTTGGTGTTCCATCCACTACAGTTAATCCGGCGTCAGCATTTGCAAGATAATCTCCACCGGAAACATGGCTCGAAGACAGCTTCCATTTTTTTCCGTTATATCCTTCCCTTGTATGGTCACCAGTAAGCAATGCATAAGGAGTAAGCGCTATTGCCAGTTTTACTTCGTCGGTTGCAATATTGCCATTTGCATCTTTTGCTGTTAAAGTGGCAATATAATATCCTCCTTCAGGATATACATACACCGGATTTTGTTCGGTGCTTGTTTTTCCATCGCCAAAATCCCACTGCCAGCTAACGGCACTGTGGGTGAGCGCAGTAAAAGCTACCTGTTTATCCTTCACACTGTGAAAAATTGTTGCCGAAACAGGAAAAACAGGTCTGTCAATTTCATCGGTGCACGAGGCCACCAGAAAAACCGCCAACAAAAAAATTGTCAGCTCCCGAAAGAAAAATTTGTTTTTCATTTTTTCATTTTTAAGTTTTGAAATAAGCTTCTTTAATTGAATTATAATTGTTTAAATGGTCGGTATATTTTATTTGTATTCCATTTTACAGGAAAAATGCAATGTTTCTGTAATCTTATTATGCCCATTTATTATGCCCATTATCATTTTTTATCGTTACTGATCTTTGATTAACAAGTTATTCTTATAATAAAATCTTCCCTTTTTATTAAAAATCAATGTTAACAAACCTTAAAAACGATAACAAATAGAAATTTGTTCTGCTTACATTAAATATTAACAAACAATTTGCATTAAACCGATTTAGTTTTTTTGATATTAGTTAAGATAAGTTCAAAATATTTCAAAATAGTATTTACGGAAACAGTCATTAATATTCATTTTTGCAAGATTATGTTGAAGTAATTTATTTTTTATTAATCACGCATTACAAAATGATTAAATGGAAAAATCAGCCCGGTTCAGAAAATTTGTCAAATACATTATTGTTATCCTGTTTGCACTTTCCATGGTTTTTTATTTTGGTTTTGCTTACCCTTTTTGGGGTACTTTTTTCAATAAACACAGACATGGGAATCCGCCTTTAACCCCTGCCTGGGCTTTGGAATGCTGGCTTTGGGAAGATGATTTTAACACGGCAGAAAGGGTGGATTCACTTTTGGCGGGTTATAAAAAATATGACATTCCGGTGAGGACAATTCTACTGGATAGTCCCTGGAGTTTGCGATACAATGATTTTGAAATTGATACAGTTTTATATCCGGCTCCAAAAGATTGGTTTCAAAAATTGCAGGATGACAATTACCGTGTGGTTTTGTGGATGACTTCGATGGTTGACAGCCATGACAAGGATACACGGATAAAAGATTCACCTGAATGGTTTGAAGGTGCTGCCGGAAAAGGATTTCTTACCGGAAAAGGAGAGCAAAAAAAATGGTGGAAAGGAAAGGGCGGTTTTATCGATTATACAAATCCGGAAGCCATGCTTTGGTGGCGCAAAATGCAGCAAACCGTTTTCGATTATGGAATTGACGGGTGGAAATTAGATGGAACTGCTACACTTAACTTTAAAATGGCGGGGCCAATTCCTGTTTTTTATCTGAAAACTTCAGATGGTTTAATGACAACGAGAAAATACATGGATCATTATTACCGTGATGAATATCTGCACGGCTTAAAACAAAACCTTGAATTCGTTACACTTTCAAGGGCAATCGATCGCGGATATCACCCCGAAGGATTTGCTCCGATTGATGCAGCTCCTGTTACCTGGGTTGGCGACCAGCGGCATTCGTGGAAATCGGAAGGAAGCGGAGCAGACACCGTGGATATTGCAATGGATGGAATTGAAGGAATTGAAATGGCCATGGAAAGTATTATGAAAAGCGCGAAACTTGGCTACAACATTATTGGCTCTGATGTGGCAGGGTTTTCAGGAAAAGAAATTCCCCCGCGTTTGTATATCAGGTGGGCACAGTTTTCAATTTTTTGCGGACTTTTTCTTAACGGTGGTCACGGTGAAAGGGCGCTCTGGAAACGAACGCCCCAGGAATTGGAAATTATTCGCCGGTTTTCGTGGCTGCATACTGAACTTATTCCTTATATGTATTCGTATGTGGTTGAGGCACATAATGGTGGCGATGTTTTACAGCGTCCGGTAAAGGGGAAATACCATTATCTTTTTGGCGATAATTTTTTGGTTGCGCCAATTTATAGAGACGAACTTATTAATGAAGTTACACTTCCGAAAGGGAAATGGCGATATTTTTTTAACGATAACAAATTGATTGAAGGTCCTGTTACTTTTAAAATGGAATTTCCTTTGGAAGAATACCCGGTTTTTGTTCGCGAGGGTGCAATAATTCCGCTTGATATTAAAAGAAGTTACACGGAAATCGGCGACACACTGTCTGATGGATATTTAACGCTGCTTATTTATCCTGGTTTGGAAAGCAGTTTTACTGTTCATCATCCCGATAATTCAGGAAATACAAATGTTAAAGTGGTAAATTCAAAAAATAAAATAGAAATTTCACTCGCCGGTATTAAAAAACCGCATATTTTAAATATCAATCTTGAAAAAATACCCCTCAAAATTGTTTTGGATAATAAGGAATTGTTGGATTCTGAAGATTATTCGTTCAACTTATCAAAACATAAGCTGATTATCAGAACCGGGGAATATAATAATGGGAATTATACAATTTTTAAATAAAGCATAATGAAAATGAATTTGAATTTTAAACCGTTTTTTTCATTGCAGGTACTGATTCTTTTATTTTCTGAATTTTTGTTTGGACAGGGCTCAAATATTATTCATGAATTGAGAAAACCAAACAACAAAATTTATGTAATTGCCCATCGCGGCGCCCACCAGGGAATTCCCGAAAACTCTTTGCCTGCATATCAAAAAGCAATTGATCAGGGGTGCGATTTTGTTGAAATTGACATTCGTACAACAAAAGACGGAAGGTTTGTAAGCGTACACAATTCAACTATCGATAATTACACAACAGGTAAAAAAGGAAGTGTGAAAGAAATGACTTTGGCAGAACTGAAGTCAGTTGATATTGGCGAAAAGCTGGGCGAAGAATGGAAAAACACAAGGATTCCTACATTTGAAGAAATTCTGCAGCTATGCAGGGGAAAAATCGGTATTTATCTTGATTTGAAGGACGCACCCGTGGCTGAATTAATGAAAATAATTGGAAAATTCGATATGGAAAAGGATATAATCTGGTATATTCCTTATCGATATTTACTGGAAACGGAAAATACGGATACAATTTTTGGTTCAACATTTATAATGCCTGATCCTCAAAGTGAAAAGAACCTGGAACCTATGTTTAAAAAATTTAAAGCCGCAATTGTGGCCACCGATATGGGTGAATTGTCAGAACATTTTGTTAATGCGGCGCATGTTAATGGTGCGAAGGTTTTTGTTGATGAAAAAGAGGGGACGATTGTTGAATGGCAAAAAATAATCGGTTGGAAAACAGATGGAATTCAAACAGATAATCCGGCTGGATTGATTGAGTTTTTAAATCAAAAATAAGTGTAATTGCATAACATATCTGCATAATGTGATTTTCAATGCGGGCTTAAAAATTAACAAAAGTGCTAAATCAATTTAGCTGAAACCCTAATGTAATTGCAGCATTCCACACATTTTACAGTTGTGTAAAGTATGTTGCTTTATATTCGACAATACTTAGTTGAAATAAAATGTTTAGGGTTAATATTTGATAAGTTTTATCCAAAATGTTAGAAGTAAAGTTTTACTCAATCATTTATATTTGTTTTATTAATGTGAATTGGTTTTTTTAGTAAATACACATTTTTTAGTTTAGTTTGGTTAAAAAGAGCCTCTGTATTGTTATGGAGGCTTTTTCATTTATTTCTTCCAATTCAGTTAAACTGAAATAATTAAATAACAAATATCCGTATGAAACTCTTGATCTTTAATGTTCTATTCTTATTTTTTACAACTTTTCTTAATGAAGTAAACGGCCAGATTAATGTGCCTTCACCATTTCCCGACAGAATTGTTTTAAACCTCACAGAAGAACCCAATTCGGTTGCAGTAACCTGGCGCACTGATACTTCTGTTTCGGAAGGTTTATGTGAATTGCATCCTTTAACCGGAGGTCGCATTATTCCCGAAAATGTAAATTCTTTCAAAGCAAAAACCACAACAGTAAAATATGAATATAAAGATGAGCCGGCAATTGAGGCAAACCAGCATTCTGTGTTTTTGAGCGGTTTAATACCCGGAAGTAAATATTTATACAGGGTAGGTAGCAACGCTGTCTGGAGTGAGTGGATTGAATTTAAGGTTCCCTCAAATAGCAACGATAGCTTTTCATTTGTTTATTTTGGCGATCCGCAAGCCGACATTAAATCACAATGGTCGAGAGTTATACGAAAAGCTTATAATACAGTGCCCGATTGCGCTTTTATGCTTTACGGCGGCGATATTATCAACCGTGCCGGGCGCGATTTGGAATGGGAGGAGTGGTTTGAAGCAGGTTCATTTATCTATGGTTCAGTTCCGCAGGTTTTAACCCCGGGAAATCATGATTATAATGATTTGCAACTCGATCTGCATTGGAAACACCAGTTCGCACAGCCGTTAAACGGACCAAAGGAAGTTAAAGGCACTTGTTTTTTTATCGATTATAAAAATCTGAAAATCATATCAATTGATTCGGCAGTTGAATCTGAACTGGAAGATGAAAACGGCAGTGCATTTAAAAGCCAGAAAGCATGGCTTGATTCAGTATTATCAGTTAATACAAAACAATGGGTTGTGCTCACAACTCACCTTCCGTTCTATTCATCAAAAGAAACAAGAGATAATCCTCTGATAAGAAAACATTTTCAACCGATTTTGGAAAAATACAATGTCGATTTGGTTTTAAACGGTCATGACCATTCTTACGGCCGTGGAATTGCTTCTGATAATCCCGATATAAAACCAAGTGTAATGTATGTAGTTTCGGTTAGCGGGCCTAAATTGTATGAAGCCGGAAACAAAGACTGGATGCAGTTTAAAGGAGGAAATATTCAGCTTTTTCATGAAATTACAATTGAAGAAAACAAGCTGAATTTTAAAGCTTTTACCGCCGACGGTGAATTGTTTGACCAATTTTCACTCAAAAAAAACGAAAACGGGAAAAAGAAATTTACCGAAATGAATAAAAATGCAGTGAAATAACATAATTGCAGGCAAGTCAGAAATTCTCTCAGAAATAACTCTGTGTTGATTTTCAGCTTAGAATTTTTTTTAGTCTGAAGAATCAAAAAAATAATAATCAGCAAACTTTTAAATCTTTTCAAAATGAAGTTAAGGAATCAGCAAATCATAAGTATTGTTATAGTAGCAATGAGTTTTGGAACGGCCTGGGCTGTTCGCGGACAGTTTGGTCATGAGCAGGGCGCAGCCTGGGCAGCAGGGATTGGTGCGTTGGCGTTGGTTTTAGTCTCGGAACGAAAAGACTGGTTTAAACGTGTTTTGCCCGCTACACTTGCTTCTGCAATTGGCTGGGGAATGGGTGGAATGATGAGTTATGGAAAAGTTGTCGGCTATGGCAGAAGCGATGATTTTTTAAATGCCGGTTACGGTTTAATCATGTTGTTTGTTATTGGTGGTTTGTATGGTTTAATCGGCGGTGGATTAACCGGTTTAACTCTGGAGTCAACCCGTGATAAAAAAGTAAAATGGGCAGGATTAATTTCCGAAATGGTTGCTGGTGGTTTAATTGCTTATGGTTTTCTGATTATTCAACTTGAGTTTTTTATGACACCTCCACGTTCCGAGGCATGGGCTTTTTGTTTGGGTGCCGGGCTTGCTTTGGTTTGGTACATGGCCCGAAACGGCTTTAATTCTTCACTAAAAGTCTCTTTTATAGCGATGCTTGGCAGTGGATTTGGTTTTGCCTTCGGGAATTTCCTGCAAATTGCCGGAAACGTACTCGAAATCAATTTCAACATGTGGAATGTTATGGAGTACAGCATTGGCTTTTTTGGCGGTGTCGCGCTGGCTTACAGTGTCTTTACTTCGCCGTGGCCACAAAACGTTGAACCTCCGAAACCCTGGGAAAACAGGGTTTCATATTTCATCGCTTTGATATTTTTTCCTGTACTTGTTTTTCAGCAATCCATGTTGTTTGATGCATTGGCAGAAAGGCTTGGAGGTTCAGGAATTGAGGTTGGATTGGCTAATGCGAGTACAATTATTTCAGGCCTTTTAATTTGTTTTATGGCTGTTTTTTACATTTTGAAACTGGAAAACTTAAAATTCAATATTACGAAAAAAACTGTTTTTTTACTTTTCATTACTTTCATTTCAGTTTATGTTGCAATCAGCTTTATTGTTTCAGGGGTTTTAGGTGGTGTAATTCCTTCCAATCATGTATTATATGTTTTAAATATTGCGGTTATTCTAATTATGCTGTATAGAAATCAAAGCCCTTTTTCAAATGCGCTAACTTCAGCTTTAACAAAAAAGCATGCAATTTTTATAGCTCTGACACTCGCGGTAATTCTTTTACTTGCTGTTATTCTTGTTAACATTCATGGGGAATTGGGCGGTTCTCAAACCAGGTTCTGATTGAAAAAATGAAAGAATTTGATTTTTAATTAATTGAAATATTTTTAACCGTCAAAGTAATAACTTATTAAATATTGACTTTACTTGATGGTATTTTGAATGGTAAAAGGATTTAGCATGACAAAAATTAATGTATTTTTAATAAAATACTATTTGTACTTAAATTAATCTTTACAAACCTTTGTATTGGATAATTCTTAGGTTGAATCCAAATTTTAATTAAATAATCAAATTAATGTCTATGAAAAAAGGAATTTTAAAAACGCTCTTTTTTGGATTGTTTTCCCTTTTGACGGTTACGCTGTATGCACAGATAAATGTTAGCGGAACAGTTAAAAGTGATGCCGGCGAGCTTTTGCCAGGGGTATCCATTATTGTAAAGGGGACAAGTACTGGTGTAATTACCGATATTAACGGTAATTTTTCTATCTCAGTACCTAATGCTGAATCTGTTCTGTTATTCTCTTTTGTGGGAATGCAACCACAGGAAGTAGCTGTAAACGGAAGATCTGCTGTTGATGTTACATTGGTAACTTCTTCAATTGGTGTTGATGAAGTTGTTGTAACAGCTTTAGGTATTTCCCGCGAAAAGAAATCGCTGGGGTATTCTGTCGGCGAAGTGCAGGGTGAAGAATTAACGCGTGTTGCACAGGAAAACGTGTTGAATTCTCTTGCCGGAAAGGTATCAGGTGTTCAAATTAGTCAGACAGGTGCGACCGGTTCTTCGGTAAGTATGGTAATTCGGGGTGCTTCATCTTTAACCAGCGACAACCAGCCGCTGTTTGTCGTTGATGGTGTTCCAATGAACAATACATTGAACAACATTTCTACAATAGGAAATGGTAACCTTGCTGACTATGGTAACTCAATTTCCGATTTGAGCGGTGAAAACATCGAAAATGTATCAATTCTGAAAGGGCCAAGTGCAGCAGCGCTTTACGGTTCACGGGCTGGAAATGGAGTTGTACTTATTACCACAAAATCAGGTAAAAAGAAAACAGGTTTGGGTGTTAGCATTACATCAAATACTGTAATTGAAAGTCCATATAAATATCTTGAAAAACATACAAAATTTGCAAATGGTCAGCGTCCGTTTACCCAGGAAAACCGTCCGAATAACGGTTTGGACTATTATGTTGTTCCGGTTGGTGACTCCTACTGGGTAGGCCCTGAACTTGATTCAGGAATGAAAGCATACCAGTGGCCTTATTTTAATGAAGCCGGTGTGCCGGAAGCTACACTGTTAGTTTCTCATCCTGATAACTTTAGTGAATTTTTCGAAACAGGGGTTACTTCAACCAATGGTTTTTCAGTGAATGATGCCAACGAAAAAGTTAATTACAGGTTGTCATACGAAAATATGCAAAACAAAGGTATTATACCAAACAGTGATTTGAATAAGAACACAATAAGTTTGAATTCAACGTTTAATGTTACTAAGAAAATTGCTCTGACCACAAACTTTAATTTTGCCAATTCAGGAGCCGATAACCGTCCTGCAACGGCTGAACGCGGAGCGAATCCGCTTCAGGCATTGTATGATATAAACTCACATATTGATATTAATGACCTGAAAAACTACTGGGAACCCGGTAAAGAAGGAATTCAGCAAAACGGACCCTACACACTTGATCTAAAGCCTGATGGTACTTATGAAAAAGTTGACAGAATAAATAACCCGTACTTTCTTGCCTACGAGGTTAACAACAGTTTTCGTCGTGACAGGGTGTATGGAAATGCCAAACTGGATATTGAATTAACACCTGAATTATCCTTGATGTTAAGGTATAATCATGACCAGTTTAACGAGAAACGCGAAACCAAAATTGCACAAAGTTATACGGGCGATGCAAAAGGTGTTTACGGCTTGATTAACATGTACAGAAGGGAACAAAATACCGATTTCCTGCTGGCATACAAAAAAACAATTGATGCTTTTAATATTAACGCATCGGCCGGTGGAAACTATATGTATCAATATGGTGATAATAATAGTGCACAAACCAAAAACGGAGGTTCAGGTTTAATTGTGCCAGGTGTTTATACCCTTAGCAATATTGCTCCAAGCAATTTAGTTTATAATTCATATTCTTATCAAAAAGGTATTTACAGTTTATATGGCTTGGTTTCTATGGGCTATAAAGATGCAATTTATCTTGATGTAACTGCCCGTAACGACTGGTCGAGTACTTTGCCAGAACAAAACCGTTCCTATTTTTACCCATCTGCATCATTAAGCATTCTGTTGAATAACCTGATTGATATGGGACCAAAAGTGTCTCTTGCAAAAATCAGAGGAGGCTGGGCAATGGTAGGTAATGATACCGAACCTTATAAATTGCTGGCAACTATGGGAAATGTTGGTGCATGGGGCAATGAAACGCGTTTAACAACTTCGGGTACACTATTGCTACCCGATTTGAAACCTGAAATTCAGACTTCCTGGGAAATTGGTGCCGACCTGAATTTATTTAAAGATCGCCTGCGTTTGGAAGGCACATATTACACTTCTGAAAATGAAAACCAGATTTTAAATATTGGTTTGCCTCCTTCATCAGGATATGGCAGTAAACAAATCAATGCAGGTTTAATTTCAAGTAAAGGTGTTGAATTCGCAATTGGTGGAACTCCGATTACAAATAACGACTGGAACTGGGATGTGAATTTTGTATTTACAAAAAACCGCACTAAAATCGAAGAGCTTTCAGAAGGATTTACTTATATCGATTTATGGACTGATGCAAAAGGCGGAGCAGTTACAAGAGTTGGCGACGAAATAGGTCAAATCGTTGATGCTAAAATGATTCGTGTAAACGATCCTACTTCTCCATACAACGGATGGCCAATTATTGACGATGAAGGTTGGGATGATTCAGACGGATGGCAAACAGCTGTAAATGAAGGTGAACCAAATGTTATTGGAAATTTCAATCCCGATTTTACTATAGGTTTCCAAACAGGAGTTTCCTATAAAAAATGGTCGTTAAGTGCAAGTTTGGACTGGAGAGTTGGCGGTCAGTTTGTATCACAAACATTCCGTTACGGCGAATCGGATTTACAAACTCAGCGTTGGATCGACAGAACAGTTAAGATAAACGACATGAGTGGTTCGGAAATGGCTGCTTATTTGAGAGCCAATGCCGATAAATACTTGTTGCCTGGTGGTGATTTCTATGTGGTTGTTGGAGGTCCTACTGCCGCAACAGGTGGTTTGCAACATACTGAAGATGGTATTACTTTAAATGATGGTGTTTTCATGCCGGGTGTGGAAGGTTATTATGACGATAATGGAAAATTTGTAATGGTTGCTGAACATCTTGGCGACACTGGTACTCCATTAATCAGATATCAGGATTTTTATGGCTGGAGTTATACTCAAACTGCAACTTTTGATGCCGACTTTATTAAGTTGAGGGAAATTTCACTTTCTTACCAGCTTCCGTCTTTAAAATCAATCGGAATTCAAAATGCTTCAATTTCTGTTTATAGCCGTAATTTAATACTTTGGACAAAAGCCGGAATAGGTATCGATCCCGAATCTGCTTTCCAGGCTTCAAGCGGAACTCAAAAGAGTGGTATTCAGTTTAAACAGGGTATAGAAAGATATAATATAAGTCCCTGGGTTATTCCTATTGGTTTTAAATTAAACCTGAATTTTTAATGTTTAATAGTAAAAAATGAAATTAATGAAAACATTATTTAAAATATTTCTCATTATCGCTGTGATAGGTATAACTTCATGCGATGATCTTACCGAACTGAATGTAAACCCGAACGGGGTGGATCCTTCAACAGTAAACCCTAATCTGATGGTTCCAACAATTATTACATCAACACTTTCAAGCTATGTTGATTTGGGATATCAGGGAAACGTTGCCGGCGTTATGAATTATGTACAGAAAAGTGGTTGGGGCAGCGATTTGAATAAATACGACTGGAATGCTGAACGCGACTGGTCGGGAAACTACAATACACTTCGGGATGCAAAGCATTTATATGACCGATCTGTTGAGGAAGGAATGGAATTTCACCAGGGTTTGGCCATAGTTATCAGAGCTTTCAATTTTGCTTTTGTAGCTGATTCATGGGGCGATGCACCTTATACAGCAGCATTAAACGCACCGGTTGGCGGTCAGGAGGACTTATTTCCAAAATTTGATACGCAGGAATCTATTTATAAAGGTATTATTGATGAACTCAGGCAGGCAAATACACTTTTGTCAAAATCAGCTAATGAATACAAGGAAATTAGCCAGTCTGCTGATATTATTTACAATGGTAATCCTGCGAAATGGAGAAAACTTGCCAATACATTGATGTTGCGTTATTACATGAGGTTATCCGTTAAAGAAGCTGCTTTTGCAAAAGCCGGAATCGAAGAAATAATCTCAAAACCAAATGAATTTCCAATTTTTACATCAAATGACGACGATGCAACAATGGCATTTATTGGCTCTTCAACAGCTGATGCATGGCCTGCAAATACAACTTTTGATGCTAGTGAAAGTAATTTTACACGTATTCAGCTTTGCGCCGGTTTCAGAGATGTACTTGTTGATTATTCAGATCCACGCCTCGATGTATGGTTCAATCCGGTAAAAACTCAGATTCAGGTTTCAACTGAGCATGCTGAAGACGACATTGTTGTTGATGGTGTAAGATATTTACGCCCTGAATATATGGAAGCAAATAATATGGTGCTTTACAACCGAAATACCTGGGTTGATGACGTTAATGCAGGAAAAACTCTTGTTGACACTTCAAAATTTGTTGGTCTTCCAATTGCTTCAACAACCGGTGATGGTTCGGGTTGGAACCTAAATCCCAACCCAATTCAGGGCGGACCCAATGTACACAATTCAGCTTTGGATGATAAGTATAAAAGTGCAAAGGGTCCAATGTTAAAAGCAAGGCTTATTTCTTATTCAGAAACCTGTTTTATTCTTGCCGAAGCAGCTCAAAGAGGCTGGAATGTTGGCGGGTCACAAAAAGACTGGTATGAAAAAGCAATAAAAGCTTCTTTGGATACCTGGGGTGTGGGAAGTGAATATTCTGCGTATATTTCAGGAAACGGAGTTGCTTATGATGGTTCTCTTAAACAGATTATGGTGCAAAAATGGATTGCAAACTGGACAGTAGCGCATGAGTCATGGTGCGACTGGAGAAGAACAGGATTTCCTGTGCTTACGGTTGGCCCGAAAGGCTTGCGCGAAGCTATGCCGCTGCGTTGGGAATATGGTGCAACTGAAAAGGCACGTAATAACGCAAACTATCTTTCAGCAATCAGTTCGCTGGTTGAAACATCGGCTACAGCTCAGGATGGTAAAGACAGTTCCTGGTCAAAATTCTGGCTTTTACAATAATTGCAGTTTTTCATAAGTTAAGGTTAAAAAAAGAGGACAGGGATTTTCCTTGTCCTCTTGCTTTAATTTATTTTCTGAAAATGATAATTAATGGCTAATGTTTCCAAATTTTTAGTTTTACTTATTGCAAACAATTCAACATGATTACATCTGCTTCAATTCAAAAAAGAAAAATAATGTCAGCAATAATTCTAACAACAGCATTTTTTATCATACTTACATTTGTTTTAATGGCTTGCTCAGGAAACAACGATAAACACGACAACAAACTCCTCATCCTGGATATGAAAGAAAAACAAATCTCCTTTTCCGTTAAAAACCATTTTCTCGATAACAACGACAACTTTTCACCCGACAACCGGTTTTTGTGTTACGATACCCGTGGAACTGTTTTTAACGATAACATTGGCAACAGCAAAACCATCGAAAAAATTGAAATTTCAACAGGAAGTGAGACTGTTTTGTATAACCCTGAATCAGTAACCGGAGAACAGGCTGCTCCCGGAGTTGGCGCTGTTTCGTGGCATCCGGCTGATAACAAAGTGATTTTTATACACGGCCCGCTTTTGGACGAAGTTGAAAAGCAGGGTTATTATGGAATTACCAATCGCACAGGAGTTGAAGTAAGCGCAGATGGAAAAGGTGCAACTACAAAAGTTGATTTGCGCGACATGGAAACAAATCGTCCAACAATTCATGGTGCCCAGCGCGGAGGTACACACCGGCATGAATATGCACGAAATGGTAAAAGAATAGGGTTCACTTATGATGATTTTCTAAACACAAATTACGACAGGACAATTGGCTACATGGAGCCAAACACAAAAGCCCCCGCTGGTTACACCCACTATTTCTCAGTAATTTTAAAACCTGCTGAAAAAGGCAAATCAAAACCCGGTGAAATCGAAAAAGCTTATGGCGATTCGTGGATTGACGCTGCCGGGAAAATGCGCGCTTTTATTGGAAACGTAAGGGCAGAAAATGGTGTTGATTACCAAACTGATCTGTTTGTCGCCGATATCCCTGAAAATGTTGATATAACCACTGCTTTCTCAGGAGACGGTGATGAATATCCTGAACCACCAAACGGAATCACAATCCGTCGTTTAACGCATTCAGGTAAAGTAGAAGGAATTGTACGCGGTTCTTTTAACGGGGAAATGATAGCTTTTCTTTCGCCCGACAAATCTGGTGTTTTGCAGGTTTTTGTTATCAATTCAAAAGGAACAGATTTATCAGGCGACGAAAACCTGAAACCCATTCAACTTTCAGCATTTAACTCAAATGCTGCGTCGCCCCGCTGGCACCCGCAAAAGAACTGGTTGTTTGCCATTTCTGAAGGAAATATTGCAGCTATTTGTGCCGAACCGGGAAAGAATTTTGGAAAAACTTTTATGTTGACAAACGACAGCCAGGAACGCGGAGAACTGGTTGTTTCAAACGATGGAAATATGCTCGCATATTCTATTCTTAAAACTGGTTCGAATGATGATGAAACAAAGAAATTCAGACAGATTTTTGTGATGGAACCCGAATGGAATAAAATTCTAAAATCAATTAAATAGAAAATATAAAAATGAGAAATCAACTAATTTTAATGGTACTGCTGGCAATTGGAGTCGTTTCGTGTACGCAGAAAACAGAAACGAAAACCGCAAAAGTCCATCAGGACAAGCCCTTTATACAGGATTACAGTATAAAATACGTGAATGAAAATCCTGATGCTGAATTGCTGCAGGTTGCATCCGACAGAAACGGATACATCCAGATGCTTTCTTCTAAAGGTTTGGTAAGAACGCGTGCCGGGCAGTTTCTTTTTCCGGGTACTTTGGTAAAAGATGTGCAGGACAGGTCAACTTCTGATAAAAATATTTCAGCACTCGGTATTTATCAGGATCAGTTGGTTTATATCGACGACAAGGCAGTATTAAGCAACGCCTGGGCCGGAAAATTATATTCGCGCCACAACATGCCCGGTGCAAATATTTTTTGTGGAGGTGATGATTTTGCCTTTCTTATTTCTGATGGAAAAAACCTGACTTTGCTGAAAGATTCAAAAAGTTTGTGGGATGGTTCGCTTTCGGGCGATGAAGTCAGGGAAATTAAATACGATGCCACCCAAAAGCTTTTCTGGATTCTGGGAAAATCGTCAATCAGTACTTTTTCTCCGGAAAGCAAGGAAGTTTCGAAGGTTGTTGAAAACGAAAATATTACCTGTTTTGAACTGGCTCCCGGAAAAGTGCTTGTTGGTACAAATGACGGTTATTTCGAAATCGATTCAAAAACAAAAAAACAGGTTGGCGATGTTCAGAAGAAAATGCCCTGGACTGAGTTAACAACCATCAGAAATATTGACGGGAAAATCTGGTTTGGTTCAACTTCCGGCGCCATGTTACTGCTTGATGACGGTAAGTTTGGCTACTATGCATCGCAACGCTGGATTCCTTCTGACACAATTGTTGATATTGCAAAAGGACCTGAAAATTCAGTTTTGATTCTTACAAACAGTGGATTGGGCAAAATATGTTTCGAAGAAATGACCCTCGCTGAAAAAGCTGATTTCTTTGAAAAACAGGTTCGCGACCGTCATATTCGAACAGGTTTTAATGCGACAGTTTCGCGCATGGTAAACGGTGATGTTACAACCGGTAGCATGGAAAATTCTGATAATGATGGTTTGTGGACTTCAATGTACCTGGCCGGTGAAACATTCAGATATTCGGTTACAAAATCAGAAGAAGCTTTGCAAAATGTGCGCGAATCACTTGATGCAATGGAACGTCTTTATACAATTAATCCGCTGAAATCAGGTTTTCCGTCGCGTTCGTTTGAAAGGTCGGGTTACAATGTTGGCGACGAACCATGGCGTGCAACCGAAGATCCGGAGTGGGACTGGAAATCGACAACAAGCAGCGATGAAGCAATTGGCCATATTTTTGCTTTTGGCGCAATTGCCGAACTTGTTGACCAACCCGATTTACGGGATAAAGCAATTATGCTGATTGATACTTTAATGTCGCATGTGGTAAAAAATGACTTCTACATGATTGACTGGAATGGCGAACCAACCCGCTGGGGACGGTGGAACCCTGAGTATGTAAACGCCCGGCCGTTAAATGTTGGCGACAGGAAAATCAATTCGTCAAACATTATTGCGATGCTGCAAACTGCCTATTATTTCACTAAAAAGGAAAAATACAAAGACGCTGCCTTTTACCTGATGAACGAACATGGTTACCTTGAAAATCTGATGCGACCGATGAAAGAAATTGGTCATGCACCTGATGACGCCGATGAACTGAGCAAGGATCTTTCGGATGGCTGGAACCACTCTGACGATGAAATGTATTATTGCGGCTACTGGGGACTGTATCGGTATGCATTTAACGACACGCTAAAAGCACATTTCAAAGCTGCAATTATCGACCATTTTGAAATTGAACGCCCCGAAAAGGAAGGTTTGTGGAACATAATGACAGCCATTGCCGAAACAGATAATATTGATCTTGATGAAGCAGTCTGGTACCTGCAGGAATATCCGCTTGATATGGTGAACTGGACAATTAAAAACAGCCATCGCAAAGACATAGAATTTGTGGAACCCAATTTCAGAAAACAAACCATAACCGAGGTTTTGCCACCCGACGAATTGCCAATAACAAGGCACAACGCAAACCGGTTTCAGCTTGACGAAAACTCAGCCGGCCGCTCGGAAAACAGCGCCGGAGATATCTGGCTGCTGCCATACTGGATTGGACGCTATTTGAAGGTGATTGATGCACCGGCAGAAAAATAAAATGGTAACGGTTCATTTTTATAGTTATCATTAATTTGGTTAATTTTGAAGGCGTACCCGGATTTTTGGGTGCGCCTTTTTTTATTTCAAGCTTTGTAATTCAAAACCTGGCATATCATGATTAGACCGAAATTATCACCTTTCTTTTTTATTTTCTTTTCCGCTCTTGGTTTGTTGCTCATGAGTTGCGAACAAAAAAATGCCGATCATCTTAAAGCGAATTTTATAAATCCGCCCGATTCGGCCCGCCCCGGTGTTTACTGGTATTTTATGGATGGAAATCTTTCCCGCGAAGGAATAACTGCTGATCTCGAATCGATGAAGAAAGCGGGAATTGGAAATGTGCTTTTTCTTGAAGTTAATGTAGGCGTTCCGCGCGGGAAAGTTGATTTTTTAAGTGATGAATGGTTGGAGATAATAAAGCATGCCATCAGCGAATGTGAACGGCTGGGCATCGAATTTACTTTAGGCTCCGGCCCTGGTTGGGCAGGCAGCGGCGGTCCGTGGGTAAAACCCGAACAATCCATGAGGCATTTGGTTGCTTCATCAACCCCGGTTAACGGGCTGGTTGAATTCAGTGCAATTCTTGAAAAACCAAAACCAAAACGCCCGTATTTTGGTGAAGGCGTTTTAACTGACTCACTAAAAAAACAATGGGAATCTTATTACGAGGATGTTTTCGTGCTGGCTTTTCCAACTCCTGATAGTAAAAACGAAATTCAGGATATTGATGAAAAGGCGCTTTATTACCGCGCACCTTATACTTCAGTAGAAAATGTAAAACAATTTTTACCGGCTCCTGAAATTTTTAATGAGATTTCAGGAAGTTCAATCGACATAAATAAAATTGTTGATTTAACAGGAAAATTACAGGCTGACGGACAATTAAACTGGAATGTACCTGCAGGAAACTGGACAATTATGCGGTTTGGCCTGCGCAACAATGGTGCAGTAACACGTCCGGCTCCAATGCCCGGCCTGGGTTTCGAGGCGGACAAATTCGACACAACACATTTTAATTCACATTTCGATGATTATATAGGGAAAATAATTCAAAAAACGGGAGCTCGAAAATCAGGAATAACCGCTGGCTGGACAATGATTCACATTGACAGTTGGGAAATGGGCGCACAAAACTGGTCCGACAATTTCAGGGAGGAATTTATTAAACGCAGAAAATACGACCCGCTGAAATATTTGCCGGTTTATGCAGGAAAAATTGTGGAAAGCACAGAAATAAGCGAACGTTTTCTGTGGGATGTGCGGCAAACGGCAATGGAACTTGTTGTTGAAAATCATGCCGGTCATTTTAAGGAATTGGGCCGCAGAAACGGGTTTACACTTTCAATAGAACCTTATGACATGAACCCGGCAGCCGACCTTGTTTTGGGCGCTGTTGCCGATGTTCCCATGTGCGAATTCTGGACAAAAGGCCGGGGTTTTAATTCTGCTTTTAGTTGTATTGAAGCCACTTCAATTGCACATGTTTACGGACGGCCCGTAGTTGCTGCCGAATCGTTTACCGCCGACGACAGTGAAGCCTGGAAAATGTATCCGGGAAATGTGAAAAACCAGGGCGACTGGGCGTTTTGCATGGGGATCAACAAGTTTGTTTACCACACTTTTGCCCACCAGCCTTTAAACGAAAAATACCTGCCGGGAATGACGATGGGGCCTTATGGCGTGCATTGGGACAGGCACCAAACCTGGTGGCCAATGGCAGATGCTTACCATAAATATGTTACACGCTGCCAGTATATTTTGAGGCAGGGCAGGGCAGTGGCCGATATTCTGTATTTAACACCCGAAGGAGCTCCCCATGTTTTTCGTGCCCCAAAATCTGCTCTTGCCGGCGATGAAGTTTTGCCCGATAAACGCGGTTACAGTTTCGATGGCGTTTCTCCAACAGCGTTAATCGAATTGGCGGATGTTAAAGACAACAATATAGTTTTCCCGGGTGGAGCTTCCTATAAAATACTGGTCCTTCCCAATTTTAAAACCATGACTCCTGAATTGCTGCACAAGATCGAATATTTGTTGAAAAACGGTGCCCGGATAATTGGTGCTCCTCCGGTTAAATCCCCGGGTTTGGCCGGTTATCCCGGTTGTGACAGTGAAGTAGAGAAACTTGCTTTGCAAATTTGGGGAACATTTGATATTCCGGGTGAAGAAACTGAAACTCATTACGGACAGGGAAATCTGTTCTGGGGTGGAACCTACTGTAAAACCGATTCAGGTGAAATTTTTCCCTCATACAAAGTCACAGAAAACCTGCTGAAAAAACTGAATGTAAGTGAAGACTTCTCAGCTTCCGGATCATTGCGTTATACACACAGGATAACAGAAGAGCATGATATTTATTTTGTTTCGAACAGAACTGATACAACTGTTGAAGATATTTGTGCTTTTCGCGTCAGACAGGGAGTTCCCGAAATATGGGATCCGGTTACAGGTGAAACAAGGTTCTTAACTGATTTCAAATCTGAAAAAGGATTGACTTCAATTCCACTGCATTTCGACAGGCATCAGAGTTATTTTATTGTTTTCAGTCATTCGAATAAGCAGGAAAGGCCAAAAGACATTTCAAAACCAAATTTTCCTGTTTTTAAAACCACTGAAATTCTCGAAGGAAAATGGCAGGTATCTTTTGACGCAAAATGGGGTGGGCCGGAAAACATAACTTTTGACTCGTTAACAGATTGGTCGGTAAACCAAAACGAAGGAATTAAGTATTATTCAGGAATGGCAAAATATTCAAAAACATTTGATTTGGAGAGCTCCGTAAATTCATCAAAGAATAGTGTTTATCTCAATTTGGGTGAAGTAAAAAATATGGCGCGAATTACGTTAAACGGTAAAAACCTTGGGATTCTGTGGACTTCACCGTGGCGGTTAAATATTTCGGAAGTGATAAAAAACAAGGGGAACAAACTTGAAATTGAAGTTGTGAACCTTTGGGGAAACCGCTTGACCGGCGACGAGCAACTACCCGATGACGGCGTGAAAGACGGGGAATGGCCCGCCTGGTTGTTGAATGACGAACCCCGAACAAGCGGACGGTTTACATTTGCTCCGCGACGTTTTTATCAGAAGGATTCGCCTTTGCAAAGTTCAGGATTGATGGGGCCTGTTTATATTGAGGTTAGCGAGTAATCAATAAATAAACTTTCTTATTTATCGTTTACTGTTTATCCTGCACTTTCATACGCCGCTTTTATCCAGTCAAGTACTTCCTTGTCAATATCACCTGCTTCGGTTATGTTGATTTTGTGCGAACACATTGCATTGGCGGTGTTGATGGCAATAAGTTTCCCTTTTTCCTCAGCGCCCTTTAAAATAATCCCAATTTCAAACCGGGTTTTTGTAGCGGGTTGCAAAAGGGCAAACTGCTTTTTTCGTCTTACACTTACATAAGCATTTTTCGGTGCTATTTCCACGTCATCGCCTAATTTTTGAATTTCCGAAATCAGTTTGTCATAAATTGGTTTGAGGTTTTCTTTTCCCTTGTATTGTTTTTCAATTAACTCATCTTTGTTTTCAACCGAACCGGCATCAGCGCCTCTCGATTTCATGGCTACCAAATTGGCAAATCCATGAGTAAAGGCATGTTGTTCCTTTAAAAATTTAAGGATTTCACCGTGTTTTTCAAAACCTTTTTCCTGAACAATCTTTATCCATTCATTCAATGTTTTACCTGTATTCTTTTGCAAATTATCCAGCATTGTTTGTTCTGCTTTTTCCATTTTGAAATCGTTTAAGTTATTTACTTTTCAAACATTTCAAATTAAAAAAAGGTTTTGCAAAATTTTAAACCTGATTTCGTTGGCGTTTCCAAAATTTGCCTTTTCCGACATAAAACCGCTTTATCAATCAACTCTGCATTTTAGAGTTGGGAGCTATTTAAATTTTACGAGCTTTTTCCCCTTCTCACAATTTTTACAACGCGCTTGAAAAGGATTTCGGCTAAAGACCAGTTGTATCCGTCAAAGTTTGTTGTGTTATTAAATTGAATGACTACCGTATCAATATCTTTGTAATATTTTGCAATGCTTTGGTAACCTGGAATTAAGCCGGTATGATCATACCTGTAAATTGATGCGTAAATTTCCTTTTCTCCTTCTTTAAACACTGAACCATCATTTAAAGCCCGAATGAATTTGCCGACATCTTCTGCTGAAGCAATCATTGAGCCTGCAGGATTTGTAAAATCATTGTATTTCAAATCGGCATCATATCCAACATAATACCCGCTCATAACGTCGTCAGGATTTACTTCACTCAGTAAACTGTAAGTATTGTTTAGCCCGAGCAGTTCAAGAATTTCCTTTTTAATATATTCATGATGGCTGTAACCTAAAGTTTTATCCATGATTTCGCCTAACAACAAATAGTTTGTATTTGAATATCTGTATTTTTTGCCGGGCTCAAAGTCAGCAGGCTTGTCAAGTACAAGTTCAAGGTTTTCTTTATTTGATTGCGGCGGGTCCAACCAGTAACCGGGAGAATCGGTAAAATTGGGAATGCCACTTCTGTGCTGCACCATCATTTTCAGGGTAATTTTATCTGCATTTTCAATTCTACCGGCAAGTTCCGGCATGTATTCGGCAAGCGTTTTATCCAGCGACAAATGTTTGTCGTTAACAAGCTTTGCAACAGCCACAGCAACATATAATTTGCTGATGCTTGCAATCTTGAACAGGGCATGCGGATCAGCAGGTATCTTTTTCTCCCTGTCTTTCCAGCCTGCAGCGTAAAAAGCCGGTTCCTTTCCTCCCTGGTCAACGTAAACAACAATTCCATCAAATCCATATTCAATACTTTTATCAAGTTGCTCCTGAATTGTATCGGGTAACGGCAGTAGCATTGCCTTTAACAAAATCCAGGGCACGAAAAACATAGATGTTATGGTTCCCACTAGTAACACAATTCTGAATATTTGCTTTGCTTGTTTCTTAGTCATAATATCCATTTTTTTCAGGATGATTTATTGTATATTACAGGCATTTGTCCCTGCCACCTGAGCCATAAATCGTCGCTGTCAATTAAACTGGCCATAAAATGAGCCACGTTTATCCGACTGATTTTGCCCGCATTAAAAATGGCGCTCCGGGTAGGGGAAGGGTGAATTTCGTATGGAGTAACTTCGTTTTCATTTGTTAATCCATCTGGCCTGACCGCAATCCATTTAATAAACGGATTGTTTTGCCCTATTTCGGTGCGTAAATAATCTGCTGCCTTTTCGTTATCAGCATGTGGTGGCAAAATCAGGCGAAGGATGCCAATAACGCATTTTTGTGCAAATGATATCGGTTCATGCAGGTCGCGGTTGAGGTTACCTGTTGTATTCATCAAAATAAATCGTACAGCTTGTTTTGGTTCGTTTCTTTTTATGGCTTTGCATAAATTACGGGTTGCATCAGTAACCAGTTTTCGGGGATGGCCATAAACACCTTTCCAGCTCAAGTTGTGGCCAAGGCATGAAACAATTGCCTGACACCCGCGGATATGTTCGCTTAATTCGCCAATACTGAGTTCAGTTAAATTTGCACTGACAATTTGCAGGTTGACATTGTTGCGCCATGATTCAGGCAACTTTTCAGGCGTCCTTACAATGGCTTTTACTTTGTGTTTCTGAATGAGGAGCTGTTCAACCAAATGACGTCCTGTTGCTCCACTTGCTCCTGCTACTAAAACTTTCATATTATTTGATTTCGATTTGTTTTTCAATATTGTCAACAGTAAGTATTCAATATTGTTGAACTTTAATTGTCGTCAATAAAATGGTCTGGAAAAATTACTGCAACATTATCGCAATTATGGGACGGGCAGTTTCAATTTCGTTAATTTCAAGTTTTAACCCAATTGGCTCCAGTTGTTTCTTTATCGATTCATAAACGGGTTTCATTTGTGCAAAGGGCACAGTAACAGATTGCCGGGCAGTTGCGGCATGGTTGTTTTGTATATTTTTATTGGCTCCGGCATCAATCAGCATCTGTACAATTTCGATGCGGCAAAAGAATGCTGCGGCATGCAGGGCTGTTGATCCTTCGTTGTTTTTAATATCCAGATCAGCATTCGCATCAATCAATGCTTTCGCAATTGCTGTTTTGCCAAAAGTCGCAGCAGTAATTAAAGGTGTTGAACCGCTCATTTTATCTTTCATGTTTATATCGGTTCCGGCTTCAATGTGTTGTTTAACGATTTCGAGGTTGCCTGAAACTATTGCTGCCTGGAGTTCCATTTCCGGTTTCCCGGTTACCGGCATCGCAATTGTGTTATTACCCGGTTTTGCACAGGCATTTAATTGTAAAAAAGAAATGAAAAAGAAGGCTACTGCCATTTTAAACGAAATAATTTTAGTGCTTTCATAACATGTAATTTTTAAGTTTTAATATTTGAAATTTTGTTTGTACAAAGTTGCGATGAAAGCTAAAGCAGTACTAATCAGCTATGCGGCTAAAAATGTTAAGTTTCGGAAAGCAATAAAAACTATGACGCAGAAATATAAATTATGACGCAAATTTTAATTCACGCACAATTATAAAAAAATGGAAATAATTTATTGTCGTATTCCTCACCCCCAACCCCCTAAAGGGGGCAAATGCTAATTGTAACGTGCGATTGTCATTTGCAACGAAAAGTCCCCTTTAGGGGATTTAGGGGTAAAAATACACATGTGATATTATTTCATTCTCCATACTTAAAAGCACAAAACCAAGGTAACAGGATAAATTTTGTTATTTTAGTCACAGCAAAAAACAACAATGTCAAATGCATCAAATACTGACATGGATTTTACTGATCAGTTAGAATCCATAATTCTGGAAAATCTTTCCAACGAACAATTCGGGGTTTCTGAACTTGCAGAAATAATGAACATGAGCCGTTCAAATTTACTCAGAAAAATAAGGAAGAATACTCAACTCTCGGCAAGCC
>DAOPKR010000038.1:13002-34165 GCA_035391305.1 Draconibacterium sp. | reverse complement strand
AAAAAGGTTGTGCTTGAGTAAATTCAAACATCCCATTTATATTTTTTTGCAACGATGGACAGGCAGTTTCCCGCTCAGCTGCTGCGAGCTTGTATATCGTAAATAGTTAAGACACAACAGGTTAAAGATGATTTATGATAGGAACATTTAGTATAATTGTTGACCGGGACATCGGTTAAAAAGCGGAAGGAGCGAAAGTATAATTTTGCCAACCAGGAAATTACAAGGAATTACTTAAAACAAAAAAAGCTGCCCGAAGACAGCTTTTTTTGTGTATATCAAATGTTTTGTTAGAGCTTTGCAACTGCTTTGTGTGTAGTTTTGATAATAACTGCGGCGATTTTGTATGGATCTCCGTTTGATGCAGGACGACGATCTTCCAAACGTCCTTTCCAGCCATCTTCAACTGTTCCAACAGGAATACGGATTGACGATCCACGATCGGAAACACCGTAACTGAAATCGTTGATTGAAGCAGTTTCGTGTTTACCTGTTAAACGCTGGTCGTTGTATGCACCATAAACAGCAATATGTTCAGGAATGTGTTTTCCAAATTCTTCGCAAATGGCATCAAAAACTTTTTTGTCGCCACAAGTACGCATTAAACCGTTAGAGAAATTGGCGTGCATACCCGAACCATTCCAGTCTAAATCTTTTCCAAGTGGTTTTGGATGCCATTCAACATCAACACCATATTTTTCGGCCGTTCTTTCCAAAAGGAAACGTCCTACCCAAATCTGGTCTCCCGCACTGTGAGCGCCTTTTGCAAAGATCTGGAATTCCCATTGTCCGGCTGCAACTTCGGCATTAATACCTTCAATATTTAACCCGGCTTCAATACACTGGTCCAAATGTTCCTCAACAATCTGGCGGCCAAAAGCTTTTGAACCACCAACTCCGCAATAATACGGGCCTTGTGGAAGTGGAAAGCCGCCTGCAGGGAATCCCAACGGAAGACGTGTTTGCGGATCATAAAGGAAATATTCCTGCTCAAAACCAAACCAAAAATCTTCATCTTCCTGCTCAATATGTGCACGGCCATTGGTTGAATGCGGAGTTCCGTCAGCATTTAAAACTTCTGTCATCACCAGGTAAGCATTTTTGCGATCCGGATCAGGACAGATAAATACAGGTTTTAGTAACAAGTCGGATGAACCACCGGTTGCCTGGTTAGTTGAAGAACCGTCAAACGACCACACGGGGCAATCTTCCAGTTTTCCGCTAAAATTATCAGCCAAACGTGTTTTAGCCCTTAACTGCTGGGTTGGCACTGAACCGTCCAGCCAAATGTATTCCAGTTTTGATCTCATGTTGTAATAATTTGTTTATTAATATGAATATTTTCTTATTTTCTGACACAAAAATAGGCTTAACTGAAATCTGCAAACCTGTTTTGCTGACAATTTGTAAAAATTTAATGCAAAATTTACATTAAAATTGGAATATTTATCGATACCCCTGTTAAAAACTACCATTTTTCCGAGATTATACTTTTTTCGTTTAAAGCTGCCATATTATTATATATGTATTATAAAAAACACACCTTTATATTTTTATACACCCCTAAAAAATACACATTGCGGCAATTTATTTAAAATAATCTGAAAACATAATTATTTTAATTCAGTTTGTAATAAAATGCAAAAAATTTAGTTAAAAAGTGGAAACATTTTAAATGGTTTTAAAACTCAATTGTTTTTATTGTTTTACTTTGAAAAAAAATCAATACTATGAAATTAAACCGTCGTAATTTTATTAAATCGGGCACCGCTGCGGTAGCCGGAAGCATGATTCTTCCACCTTTTATGCAGTCGTGCCAAAACATACAAATTTCAGAAAACGTGAAAAGTTATTTAGATCATTTTGAGGTTACACCCGAAATTTTGCAAAAAGTTGTAGCAACTGCAATGAGCAAAGGTGGCGATTATGCCGATTTGTTTTTTGAACACAAAATCTCGAACAATATCAGTTTGGAAGACAGAAAAGTAAACCGTGCATTTTCGAATGTCGATTTTGGTGTTGGAATCAGGGTTTTAAAAGGCGACCAAACCGGTTTTGCCTATTCCGAAAATATAAGTTTGGAAGATATGTTGAACGCGGCAAAAATGGCCGCAAGTATCGCCAACGAAAATTCAGGGTTTAATCCGGTCGATTTAACCGAAAAAGTGCCATCAGGTTATTATAATATCGCAAAACAGTGGAGCGACGTCTCGGTAAAAGACAAAGTGCCCTTTGTACAGAAAATCAACGACATGGTTTTCGACCTCGATGAAAAGGTGATAAAAGTGAACGCTTTTTTAAACGATGAAACAAGTTATGTTCTGTTTTACAATTCAGAGGGCCGACTTACTTACGATTACCGTCCGATGATTAGTTTTGGCGTGGTTTGCATAATGCAAAAAGGCGACAAAATTGAAAATTCTTATGCAGCCCGTTCATTCCGGAAAGGTTTTGAATGGCTTGACGATAATCTTTTAACCGAACTTGCAAATGAAGCGGTTGACAGAACAAATATTTTATTTGATGCAGTTAAACCCAAAGCTGGAGAAATGCCTGTTGTAATGGGTGCCGGTGGTTCGGGAATTTTGCTCCACGAAGCAATTGGTCACACTTTCGAAGCCGATTTTAACCGAAAAGGAACTTCTATTTTCAGCGATAAAATGGGCAAAAAAGTTGCCGAAGGTTTTATTAATATCATTGATGACGGAACACTCGAAAACAACCGCGGCTCAATTAATATTGATGATGAGGGAAATGACGTTGAAAAAACCTACCTGGTTAAAGATGGTGTTTTGAACAGTTACATTCACGACCGAATAAGCGCAAAATATTATAAGGTAAATCCAACCGGAAACGGAAGGCGTGAATCGTTCCGCAATATTCCAATTCCTCGCATGCGCGCAACTTACATGGAAGCCGGAACAAGCTCAAAAGACGATATAATTGCCAATGTGGATTATGGTGTTTATGTCGATAATTTCAGCAACGGGCAGGTACAGATTGGCGCCGGCGACTTTACCTTTTTTGTAAAATCGGGCTACCTCATCGAAAAAGGAAAACTGACACAACCAATTAAAGACATTAATATTATTGGAAACGGTCCGCAGGCCTTGGCCGATATTTCAATGGCTGCAAACGATTACCTGATTGACAACGGAACCTGGACTTGTGGGAAAGACGGTCAGTCTGTTCCGGTAACATGCGGTTTGCCAACTGTTTTGGTGAAAAAACTTACGGTTGGGGGAATGAATGGGTAATAGTTCAGAGTTCAGAGTTCAGAGTTTCAAGAATTCAGTAACAAGAATTCAGTAACAAGTAACAAGCATCAAGTAACAAGTATCAAGTATCAAGAATCCAGAATAAAATGACAAAAGAAGAAAAATATAGTTTGGCAAAATGGGCAATGAACCACGCCCTTGAAAACGGAGCACAGCAGGCAAGTGTGAGCATTTCGAACAGCCTGAGCAGCAGTGTTGAGGTTCGCGAAGAAAAAATTGACAAATTGGAACAGGCCATTCAAAGCAGCCTGACAATTCGTTTGTATGTCGATAAAAAATATTCGGCACACTCAACCAACCGCCTTAAAAAAGAGGAGTTGGCACATTTTATAGAGCAGGCAATTGAGGGAACCCGGTTTTTGTCGGAAGACGAGTTCCGCACGCTTCCCGAACCTGAATTGTATTACAAAGGTGGAAGCGACGATTTAAAAACATTGGATACCGATTTCAGCAAAGTTGATCCGCAGAAAAAAATTGATTTGGCTTTTGCCGTTGAAAAGGAAGTATTGGGAAAAGATGATCGCATTATTTCTGTTTCAACCAATTACTACGACGGTTTTGATGAACGTGTAATGGTAACAAGCAACGGTTTTGAAGGCGACAGCGCCAATTCGCATTTTGGTATGTATGCGTCGGTTTCGGTAAAAAGCGGCGATGCACGGCCCGAAGCTTCGTGGAATGAAAGCGCCATATTTTTTGATCAGTTGAAAAAGGAAAATGTTGGCGTGGCTGCGTTAAAAAGGGCAACCGACAAAATAGGCCAGCAAAAAATTGCTTCCGGAAAAATGACAATGATTGTTGAAAACAAACAGGTTGGACGCATTTTCAGTCCGCTCCTTTCAGCATTGAACGGTGCTGCTATTCAACAAAAAAACTCGTTTTTAATCGATAAACTGAATCAGAAAGTTGTTTCCGAAAAACTTACAATTACCGACGACCCGTTTATTGTTTCGGGCCGTGGTTCAAGATTGTTTGACAACGAAGGGCTGGCAACAAAAAAACGCCCGGTTTTTGAAAATGGCGTTTTAAAAACCTATTATATCGACACCTATTACGGTAAAAAACTCGAAATGGAACCTACAAGCGGTTCAACTACAAATATTGTTTTCGAAACCGGAAGCAAGGATTTGCAGGGTTTGGTTGCCGGTGTAAAACGCGGAATTCTTGTAACCGGTTTTAACGGCGGCAACAGCAATGGCACAACAGGCGATTTTTCTTTTGGTATCGAAGGTTTTCTGATTGAAAACGGCGCAATTGCAAAACCCGTTTCGGAAATGAACATCACCGGGAACATGAAAGATTTGTGGTCGAACATTGGTGAAATCGGAAACGACGTAAACGTAACTTCGTCGTGGCTGACTCCGTCGATTGTGTTTGAAGCGGTTGATTTTAGTGGGATATAGAGCCTCCCCCTTCCCCCTCCCAAAGAGGGGGTAAAAAAAACGGATTGACATTTAGCCAATCCGTTTTTTGCTTTGGGACACGGACTTTCCAAAGTACCAGATTTCGGATATAATTAGAGAAACACAGAATTACTGTTGTTAAATTGTTTAGTATTTCACGATCTTCTGCACGAAACTTTTCTCTTTTTCCTGAAACCGGATAATATAAATACCGCTTTTTAGTTCCGAAATATTATAGGTATATATTCCATTTTCAACAAGAAGGGTTTTTAATAATTCCCCTGTTGAATTGTAAAGCTTGCAGGTAGCAACTTCTTGATTTGCAGATTCAAATGTTAAAGTTTCGTTGGCAGGGTTGGGGTAAATTGCGATATTATCAATGCTTTTATACCCTGGATAGCTTATATTGGTAGTTACTTCTTTTTCTATTATTTCGATATATTGACTAACATTATTTATCATCGAATCCATATTATTATTGTCAAAATTAAGTAGATACACTTTTTCTTCGACCATACCTTCGAAAGTATGAATCTGTGCATTAGTTAAATCACCTTTTCTGACTACATGTACATAATAATATTGTGGATTTGCATTCTGATCCTTTATCACTACTTCATTAAAATCTGACTTGCTTGTATCGCAATTTATATTTGCCTGACCAATGTCAGGGTTTAAATACAATTCAAATTCTTCAAAATGAAAATGAGGGTTGTCGTTATACATGTTTGAATAGGTTTCCCTATCTCCATTGGTTAAAACGAAAGTTTTTATCGATTCAAAAGAATCTACAGAAACAATATGTGTTATATCGCGAAACTCAAATTGTACGGTATCTACAGGAACATAATTTATACTTCTGCCATTAGCAAGAATACATATATAAAAAAGCAGAGATATTGTCGTTATTAGTCTTTTCATAATTGTGAATTTTAAGTTTAACAGAAATAGTTTTTTAAAACTATCGGTTAAAATTAAAACAAATTTTATTTTTTTGTTTTTTGAATAACATGTTATACAACAGCTTTTTAGTTTATACAATCGGCTTGAAAAAAAGATGGTTTTGTTATTGAAAACGGCGCAATTGCAAAACCCGTTTCAGAAATGAACATCACCGGAAACATGGAAGATTTGTGGTCGAACATTGGTGAAATCGGAAACGACGTAAACGTAACTTCGTCGTGGCTGACTCCGTCGATTGTGTTTGAAAGGGTTGATTTTAGCGGGATATAACTCGTTTGTGGTTTGCAGACAGTACAATCACTATAAAAAAATTCCGGAATTTAACATTAGATTAAGATATGCTGTAAAACATGTTTTTTAACATTGAGTTAACGTCCGATTGGTTTAAACACCCTACTTTTGAATCAAAGTTTTAGTTCATAAGTTTAGGTTTGATTAGTTTTATTGGTTTAGTTAGTGAAAAGGATGAGTGTTGACTCATCCTTTCTTTTTTTGCAGACATCAGGCCGGCAATAATCAATTCGTCTCAATCATTTTAAAAAACCCGTTTGTCATTTAATACAGTTCATTTGTCGAAATCTTTTTTAGTTTTTGTTCAATGCTGCTTTCTTTGTTAATATTTTATCTTTGTGCCTTTTAATTTTAACAGGAAGGAAATTAACGATGAATTTAGCGCTTATCGGTTACGGTAAAATGGGAAAAGAGATTGAAAAGATCGCTGTTTCCCGCGGACATAAAATAGCATTGATTATTGATATCAACAATCCGGGTGATTTAACAGTTGAAAATCTGAAGAAATGTGATGTCGCTATCGAATTTACAATTCCCGGTTCTGCCGTTAATAATTATAATATTTGTTTTGAAGCCGGGATTCCTGTTGTGAGCGGAACTACAGGCTGGTTGGAAAGAAAAGATGAAGTACTTTTAAAATGTAACGAGTTAAATGGCACTTTTTTCTACAGCAGCAATTTTTCTCTCGGGGTAAATTTATTTTTCGAAATCAACAGAAAACTGGCCGAACTGATGGCCAGCCGCACCGAATACAAGGTTGAAATGACCGAAGTTCACCATATCCATAAACTTGATGCCCCCAGCGGAACAGCAATTAGTCTGGCAGAAGATATTCTCAGCAAACTTCCCGGAAAAACAAATTGGGTGAACGATAAAACACCTGATGAAAACGAAATCAATATTAAATCTGAACGCCTGGGTGAAATCCCCGGAATACATACAATTAAATACGAGTCGGAAGTTGACTTTATTGAAATCACACACAGTTCGAAAAGCCGAAAAGGACTTGCATTTGGGACGGTTCTTGCCGCCGAATATTGCATTGGGCGTAAAGGAATATTAACAATGAAAGATTTACTGAACATTTAAAAAACACAAAATACAATGAAAGAATTACTTTCAAATAAATGGTTTAAATTCAGCATCATGGGCGGGCTGTACCTGCTTTGGGTGATCTGGCTTGGGAATTTTTGGTGGCTGATTGGCCTCGCAGTTATTTTCGATATTTATGTTACCGAAAAAGTACACTGGGCGTTCTGGAAAAAGAAAAACCCGCCAAATGGCCGTCAAACAAAAGTGGTTGAATGGGTTGATGCCATTATTTTCGCTGTGATTGCCGCATCATTTATCCGTATGTTTTTTATCGAAGCATATACAATTCCAACTTCTTCGATGGAAAAATCGTTGCTGGTTGGCGATTACCTTTTTGTGAGTAAAACTGCTTACGGACCAAAAACACCAAATACGCCGTTATCATTCCCGTTTGTACACAACACAATGCCGTTAACAACAGGCACAAAATCGTATGTTGAATGGATTAAAAGCCCTTACAAACGTTTGGCCGGTTTTGGAAAAATTAAAAACGATGACGTGGTTGTGTTTCACTTTCCTGAAGGTGACACGGTTGCGATGAATATTCCTGCACAAAGTTACTATCAGTTAACCAGAATGTATGGAAGAGACAGGGTTTGGAGCGATAAACGCAATTTCGGTGAAGTCATTTCGCGGCCTGTTGACAAACGCGAAAACTATATTAAACGCTGCGTTGCAATACCGGGCGATGAAATTAAAATGGAACGCGGACAACTCTTGGTCAATGGTAAACCGCAGAAATCAATTGCCGGAATGCAACATAATTATATTGTTAAAACAAATGGTACTTCACTTAATCCGAAGGCTTTGGAAAAATTGAATATTGCCGTTGCCGACCGCGAAACTTTTTCGAGCGAGCAATATATGTTTCCGCTTACCGAAGAAAATGTGGCGAAAATGAAGGAGTTTTCAAATGTTACAGCAGTTGAAAAACTAACTGAAGAACCCGGAAAGTGGGATCAGAATATTTTTCCTTCCGACAAAAATTACCAGTGGAATGTTGACAATTTTGGGCCGATTACGATTCCGGCAAAAGGCAAAACAGTTCAACTTACCGTTGACAACCTGCCGCTTTATAAACGCATAATCAGTGTTTATGAAAATAACAAACTTGAGGTTAGCGGAAGTGAAATAAAAATTAATGGTGAAGTTGCCAAAAGTTATACTTTCAAACTCGATTATTACTGGATGATGGGCGACAACCGCCACAATTCAGCCGACTCGCGTTACTGGGGTTTTGTGCCTGAAGACCATGTGGTTGGAAAAGCAAAATTTATTTGGCTTTCGATGGACAAAGACAAAAGTTTCCCGGCAAAAATCAGGTTTGGCAGAATGTTCCGGTCGATAAAGTAAGAAGTTATTGAATCACACTTCCGAAAAAAACTCCGTTTGCAAGTAGTTTGTTGGTGCCTAACCAAATTCCGCGGAAAGTCATGTTTTCGTGATAACTGATGATTCTTCCTCGGCCAATATTTTGCACAGAAACAACCGGGGCATTTTTAATCTGATCCAGATTTTTATCCGACACAAACCCGCTTAAAAAAGGTTCGGCGGTAAATTTTACAGGCTCGGCGTATTTTATTTCAAGTGATTCTGCAACCTGATTTCCGGTTTTAAAAACAGGCAGTGTATTTTTTGTGTATCCGTAGCAAAGCGGATGGCTTATATCGAGTGTTGTATTGAAAATTGCCCCGCTGATTACATTGATATTCCTGTCTTTTTCGCGGCTGTCATAACTTACATTTAATGCAGAATCGGGTTGTGCATCTTTTTTAAATTTTGTTTTGCCAAAATCGTTTTTAGCGGCCCAGTTTGAAGCACTTTTGCAGGCAATTAATGTTCCGCCCTGTTGTACCCAGCGTTTCAGGTTGTCAGTTTCCGGTTTGCCCCACTCGTTGTACGAACCGCCTGGAAGTATAATTGTATTGTATTCCGATAAGTTGATCGAATTTAAATCTTCAGTTTCTGCAATTGTTACAGGTATTTTGTAGCGCTGATCAAAAAGGTGCCAGATTTCTCCCGCATCGAGACTGCGACTGCTACCGCCCACAAAAAGCAATATCCCGGGTTTGTTTAATACTTCGAAATTGTTGCTGCCCAAATCAATTCCCTGCGGCGAAAGTCCGGTTGTTAATCCGTAAAAATCAATCCTTGTATTTTTTGATACTGTCGAAATCAAATCGAAAATCTGGCTTTCATTCAGATTTTGGTCGTTAACCGGAATCTGAATTGTTCCAAAAGAAAAATCTTCATCATTGCCATTAATGTTAAAACTAAATTTTTCAGTAGCAACTTTCGTTTTCAAACCCGCTTTTTGCAATTGGTAAAGCGCCGACGGAGAAGTATATTCATTCCACCTGAAAAGATAAGCAAGCGTGCTTTTTCCCCCAATAACTTTTCCTTCAGTTTTTTGGGTATCCACTTTTTCTTTTGAATACTGAATATCTTTTAAAGTTGTTAATTCTGCAAAAGGAATATTAAAAGTATATGGGAATGTCCAGGTTGAAACGTCATAAAAAGTGCTGTCGGCAAAGGTAATTACTTTGTCGAAAAGCGATTTTATTAACCTGAATTGCTTTTGTTTTAATGGTACAACAAAACTTTTTGCAGGTTTAAAAACAACTCCGTTTTTGCTAACCTCCTTTTCGTTTTCAAACACATCAATTTGATGCCGGTTTAACAATTCAATAAAATATTGGGTTTTTACAATGTCATTTTCATTCCCAAAAATGTAGGCTTTTACCGGATCTTTGTCGGCTAATTTCAATGCATCGGAATAAAAATCCTGTTGCATTTGCAGCAATTCATCTTTTAAATTCATAGCAGCATCGAGCGTTGAAAGCGTAACTGTAAAATGGTTCCGAATTCCGTAAGCCAACTTTCTTGTTCCGTTTGAAGTTTCGCGGATGCGGCCTCTGAAACCGGCCTGTTCAAACAAAATCCCAACACTTCCGTTAATGTCGGGATAAGACGAACCTTTCCCAAAATAATAGTCATCAAACTGTTCTTCAGAAAAATAGGCAGCCCCGATTTTATCGAGATATTTTGCGTGATAATCAGCAATTTTATGGGTAAGAATGTAATTGCTTTCCGGTGTAAGCGGGTTGTTGCGGGTTGGAACCCCGGGTTGAAAAAAGAATGTTGAATTTGCGCCCATTTCGTGGTGGTCGGTAACAATGTTTGGCAGCCATTCGTGAAATTTGGTAACCCGGCCAACTGACTCAGGATGTACAAGTAAAAGGTAATCCCGGTTTATATCGAACCAGTAATGATTTCCCCGGCCACCCGGCCAAACCTCGTTAAACTGGCGCGAGTTATTGTCGCCCGAAGCAGTTTCGCCCTGGTGCATATTTGCCCAGGTACTGTGACGGGTAAATCCGTCAGGGTTTAAACACGGATCGACCAAAATGATTGTATTGCCAAGCAATTTATCGATCTTTTCACCCTGAGCAGCAGCCAGATAATAAGCAGTTAATACCGAAGAATTGCTTGCGCTCGATTCGTTTCCATGAACTCCGTATCCCAGGTTAACAACAAGCGGGATATCAGATTTTCCGGTATTTCCAGTTGAATTGGCAAATTGAATGTGTTTGGCCTTTAATTCATCCAATTTTTTGAGGTTTTCTTCTGAGGTAAAAATCAGGTGAACAAGTGGCCGGTTTTCCCACGAACGGGCATATTCCTGAATAATTGCACGATTTGAAACCCTTGCAATTTCTTTCATATAAAACAAAATCTGGTCGTGCGTTAAATGCCACTCACCCATTTCCTGTCCGAAAAACTGTTCCGGGGTTGGTATATTTTTATCATAATCAACATCTGCCGGTAAAAAATAATCAAGTTTTTCCTGCGAAACTGAAATCAGAGAAAAACAAACAAGTAGAAATAATGCAATATTTTGTTTCATTTTGTAGGTTGTTAAGTCGTTTTTTAACCCTATTTATTTTTTCAACAAGATTGAAAAAAAATTGGTCTGTTCAAAAGAAAAGGCAGCAGTTTTTATTAATCTTGAACTTTAATATAATACACAGTTAAACTATTTAAATCAGTGACAATCTAACAAAGCAATTTCACACATCCCGGATTTATGTATTTTAAACTAATCGACACTAATAGAAGGCATTAAACATTGAAATCATTCAAACCAATCCATATTATTTTTGTTGTGGCTGTTTTATTTTTTTTAAACGGTAGTTCGTTTGCACAAAAGGTAAATGAAACTAAAATTAATGAAACCTTTCAAAACCAACCTATCAGTGATTTTCTTAACCTGCTTCATGATAAATACGGACTAAAAGTTTTTTATAAAGAAGATTGGGTCAAACCTTTCACAATTACAAAAACTTTCGAAAATACCCCGTTGATTCAGGCATTGAACAATGTTTTTTACGAACATGAACTGACATTTATGCTGTTTCAGGATGATGGAATTATCGTTTACCGGAAATTAATGGATGTGCGTTCAAAATTTGACAATCAAACGCAAACGATGATAATTGGCGACCCTTTAAATATTGGGCGATATAAAACTGCTACATTAAAAGGCCGTGTACTTGATGGTAAAACAGGCGAAACCTTAACCGGAGCAGTGGTTTACAACAACAAACTTGAAAAAGGTGCCACAACAAACGGTAAAGGCGAATTTGAGCTGAACTTACCTACCGGAAACCATCAGCTGCAACTGTCGTTTGTTGGTTTTGAAAATTCAAACCCGCAAATTAAGTTAATCGAAGATGGATCTGCCGATTTTGAGATTTATGAAGAATCGCACAATATTGGTGAAGTTACTGTTTTAGGAATTCAACACGATTTGCCCCGGTCGCAAATGAGCATGGTACAAATGACAACCATCGAAATGAAAAAAATGCCGGCTTTAATGGGTGAAGTTGATGTGTTGAAAGGACTTACAATGCTTGCCGGTGTGCAAACCGTTAGTGAAATGTCATCCGGATTTAACGTTCGCGGCGGCAATTCCGATCAAAACCTGATATTAATTAATGGTAGCCCGGTTTTTAATTCTTCACATCTTTTTGGTTTTCTCTCGTTAATTAATCCTGATGTTGTTGAAGATGTCCGTCTTTTCAAAGGTGGTATTCCTGTTAAACTGGGCGAACGCGTTTCGTCGGTTATGGAAGTTGATTTTAAAGAAGGAAATACTGATTTGGTTCGGGTTAACGGCGGAATTGGTCTTATCAATTCAAGGCTTGCAATAGAAGGACCATTAACAAAAAACAAGAAACTAACATTTGTCGTTGGTGGCCGGACTTCATATACTAACTGGATTTTAAAGAAAATTCCTGATGTAAATATCAGTAACAGCGTAACAAATTTTTACGATGCTTCAGGAAAAATAACTTACAAATTCAATCAGCACAATAAAATAAGTGCGATGGCTTACCTCAGCAATGATGAGTTTAGTACGAGTTTGCAAACAGTGAATGAATACGGCAGTAAGCTGGGAAATCTGACGCTCAATTCACGGTTCGCCGAATCGTTGTACGGAGAGCTGGAATTGTCGTACAGTGAGTACAACTACAGGCTGACAGATTATGCAAATCAAACCCCGGAAGAGGCATATTTATTAAACAACATGCTGAAATACAGCTCGGCCGGATACTATTTTAAATGGCACCCTACCCCGCGTCACAATATTGAAGCAGGTTTTAAAGCCAATTACAATTATATCGAACCTGGAGAAATCGTTCCACTCGAAGATATCAGTTTGATTGATTATCAAAAACTTGACAATGAAAAACTACTGGAGTGGGCAGCTTTTGTTGGCGATGAATTTGAAGTTCTGCCAAATTTCTCATTTTCGGCCGGACTGCGATACTCCCGTGCAAATAACATTGGAACGCCTGTTGTTTATATTTATGAACAAGAAAAACCAATAAGCCCGGAAAACGTTGTCGATTCTTTGAAATTCGGGCCAAATGAAGTTTCAGCTTCTTACAGTGGTTTTGAACCCAGGCTCCTTTTTAATTTTGATGTGGATGAAAACACAACAATAAAACTGAATTACCAGCGCACCCGGCAAAATATATTTCAGTTGAGTAACAGCGCTGTAATTTCACCCGCAGAATCATGGAAAACAGTTGATTATTACATGAAACCACTGATCAGTGACCAGGTCGCAATAGGTTTAGAAAACAAGTCGTGGTTTGATAAAATTGATTTTTCGGCTGAAATTTATTTTAAAAACCTGCAGAACTTAGTTGAGTATAAAAATGGCGCCCGGCTTTTAATGAACGAATATATTGAAACAGCATTAATACCAACACGAGGTTATTCGTATGGAATTGAATTAAGTGGTAAAAAAAGTATAGGGCGTTTAACTGGTTATGCGAGCTATGTTTTTTCGGCAACAAAACAAAAAAACATAAGCCAGTTTGATGAAGAAAATTTTTGGGACGGAAAATATTACCGCAGCATTTACGACAGGCCACATGATTTTTCGCTTACCGGAACTTATAATATAAGTCGCAGATGGCGGGTTTCGGGCAATTTTGTTTTTATTTCGGGGAGGCCGGTGACATTGCCCGAAATAAAATATGCGTTTGCCGGCGAGCAATTGATTTATTATTCCGAAAGGAACAAATACAGAATGCCATCATACAACCGGGCTGATTTATCGATTACTTTCGACGAGAACCTGCGCAAAAAACGAATGTGGAAAGGTAGCTGGACCTTTTCTGTTTATAATGTTTATGGCCGGAAAAACCCGTATTCGGTATATTACAAAAAATCGATACCGGGCGAAAGCAACGATTACAGGCTTTATTCATTGTATAAACTATCGGTAATTGGCATTCCGGTTCCGTCATTAACCTATAATTTTAAGTTTTAAATGAGGAGGTGGTTCATATATTGCTTTTTGCTTTTTTTCGCGGTTACTGCCTGCGAAGAAATTTACACACCCGATATTGAAACGCGCGACAGTGTTATTGTTGTTGACGCCCGGATTGTGTATGGTAAAAACGATAATGTTATAAGAATCTCCGAATCACGTGGTTTTAATGATGATAATTATTATTACCTGCCTGTTTCAGGTGCCAAAGTTTCATTAATTATTATGGAAGACAATGAAATTGAATTGGTTGAATCAAGTGACGGTGTTTTTCCCCTCTATTTTAGTTTGAGTCCTCAATGGGAGTATAAAATAAAAATCTCATATAAAGGAGATACATTTGAATCGACTTATGAGACCGTTCCACCGTTGCCTGATTTAGATACTGTTTACGGTGTTGCCGAAAATAAAGTTATTAAGATAAGCGGAAACAACGATGTTAACGACATTAGAGAGATCCCGGGTGTTCAGCTTTATACTGATATTTCGCATGAAAAAGAAATGCCTTATTACAGATTTACTGCCCGAAAAGTGCTCCAATATTCATATCCCGTTGAAATACCGTGGGGCAGTGAAATATTGGTTGAGCCAATGTATTCGTGGTTATCAAGTTATCCAAGAGATTTATACAATATTGCAGCTCCGGCCGAATTCTCCACAAATAAAAATATTGTTAAGCATCCACTGTTTTTTATGGAACAAAAAATTATTATCAGGCCCGATCAATCTTTTTACGGCTGGATATTAATATTAAATCAGTTTGGCTTGTCCGAATCAGCTTATAACTACTACAATGATTTAAACAAACAACTCGGTTCTGAAGGGCGGTTGTTTGACCCTTTATATGTACAGGCACGCAATAATTTGAAATGTACTTCGAACCCCAATCAATTGATACTGGGTAATTTCGAGATTTCATCGTATAAAGAGCACCGCTTTTTTATAAACTATATTTCCAGGGAGCAGGGTTATTTGATAAAACCAATACCCTATTTTTATGAAATACCTGAATTGGGCGAACAGCTTTCAAACCCACCTGATTTTTGGGAATCAAGGTCAAAAACTTATCCAAATGAAAAGTAATCTCAAAATATATCTGCTGATTGTCCTGGGATTTGTTTTCGTTGATGCATTTGCACAAAACAATATAAAACGGAAAATGCCTGTATTGTTTACCGATCGCGACTTTTGTGTTTCGGGCGATACGGTTTGGGTAAAAGTTTTTCAACCTGAAGAGCTTGAAAATTTAGGAAACATTATACATGTGCAGCTGGATGGCAAAAATAACCACCTGATTTCTTCAATAGCAATAAAAACTGTGAATAACACGGCACGAGGATTTATAAGTATTCCCGATTCATTGAGCACCGGACAATATTTTATATCTGCATTTTTTAATGCACAAAGAAATATTGCAGTTATGGAAACTTCAGTCAAATCGCTTTTTGTGTTTAACCGGTTTGAAGACCGCGTTGAAGAAATTGAATTGAAAACACCGAACAGCAGGGAAAAGGATATAATAAATAATTCGGCAATAAATATTAATACAGATAAAAATGAATACTTAACGCGGGAAAATGTGGCGCTTAATATCGATATAAACTCAGGTTATAAAATTAAAAATGCAATTGTCAGAGCCACTCTTGCTGATCCGCTTACACAGGAAACTGAAATTGAGAACAAATTCAGGTTACAAAGTTCAAATTCTGATATCACCGATTTTACAGAAAATGATGGAATTCTGCTAAATGGCAAAGTAACCGGCAAAAATGGTGAATTAACCGCAAATGCGCTCGTTTTGCTTACTATTGGCGGCGAGCAGCCATATTTAGATTATTATGTGTTGAACGAAAACGGAGATTTCCATTTTTATATAAAAAATGCTTTTGGCAATGGAAATGTATTTTTGCAGGTGGTTTCAAATAGCGACGGACAGTTTATAATTCAGCTTGAAAATAATTTCATGGTACGTGCTGAAACCAATCAGTTTTATCTGAAAACGCTCAACATAAAGCAAACTGACTTTATAAATACTTCAATAAATGCCAGTTTAACGAATAAGATTTTTAACCCTGAATTGGATACCCAAAAAGCAAAATTCGAAATGCCACAAAGGTTTTCAACACCATTTTACGGCAAACCCGATCAACATGTTATTCCCGATGAATTTATTGATTTGCCCGATTTTCAGGAGATTTCGCGCGAGATTTTGCCCGGCGTTCAATACCGCTCAAAAAATGACGAAATTACGATACGTATTATTAATAATTCATATCGTTGGTTTTTTGAAGACGAACCACTGCGTTTGATTAACGGAATTCCGGTTTTTAAAAATGATTTTTTCAAAAATTTAAAATCAACCGATATAAGTTTTATCGACATAGTAAAAACTGAAAGGATTTTTGGAGATCTGATTTTCAAAGGTGTTCTTTCAGTTTCATTATACGACAAGTCGAATTCATGGCTTGCTCAGCAACCCAATGTTTTTCAGTTTAATGTCGATTTTATTCAAACTGAAAAAAAACCAAACTATTTACGGCCGGATAAATTACAGGAAAACCAGCCTGATATGCGACAGGTTTTTTTGTGGGAAGAAATGGAAGAAGGACCAACCGATTTTGGGTTCAGTTTGTCTGACAGAAAAGGAACTGTTGAAATTACAGTGGAAGGGTTAACTGCTGATGATGAGTTTTTTAAATCTTCAAAATTGATAGAAATAAAATGAAGAAGGTTAAAAAATATTTGCTGCTTTTTTTATTGATCCCGGTTCAATTTCCGGGATGGTCACAAAACTCAGGAATTTCTATTTCGAATTTAAGTAAAGAATCCAACCGGTTTCAGGGAAAACTTACAGGGGAGATTTATTATTTAAGTCCGGTTAGTAACGCCAGTTACTTTTTGCAGAATGACTGGGAAGAAGGAACAATAATTTTGAGAGATGGTGACGTGTTTGAAAATATGAGAATGCGTTACATGGCATTTGGCGACAAATTAGTGGCTTACAACAATAATAATCGTACCCTTTTTATTGTTGATAAATCAATTGTAAAAGAGTTCATTTTTTATTCCCGCAATGAAACAGGAGAATTGACTGAACAAAAATTTATTAATCTCGATTCACTAAACTTACTTTTTAACAAAAGTTATTTCCATGAACTTTATTCAGGAGCCTTGAAACTCTTATGTTTTTATCAGGTTGAACAAAATAAAGTCAGCCCGTATATTGGTGTTGGGGGAAAAATGTATGACACCGAATTTCGCTTAAAAACTATGTACTATATTATGTCGAAAGATAATAGAGTGGAAAAAATACAATTTAATAATCGTTCGTTTTACAACATTTATCCTGAACACAAAAAAGAGATAAAAAAAATCCTGAGAAAAAACAAAATAAACGTTACCGACGAGAGCTCAGCTGTACAAGCAGTTAAAACACTTGATGCTGCAGAATTTTTCAAATAACTGTTTTAGTTTTTCTTCCAACGCAACCCTTGTCCCCCATCTTTCATCTCAAAAGTAAAAACAACTTAACTATGAAAAAATTGTGCTTTTTGTTTTTATCTGCAATTTTTGTATTCCCGGTTTTTGCCCAACCGCAAAAAGGTTATGTTTATCTGAAGAACGGAACAATCCTGAAAGGGAAATACCAGTATTCGAATGATTCATCGAAACTGCAGATTGAATCTGCGGGAAATCTCTGGATATTTC
Organism: Draconibacterium sp.; assembly: GCA_035391305.1. Classification (GTDB taxonomy): domain Bacteria; phylum Bacteroidota; class Bacteroidia; order Bacteroidales; family Prolixibacteraceae; genus Draconibacterium. The sequence continues at coordinate 16,583 of DAOPKR010000038.1, read as the reverse complement.
AATCTGATGAAGTAGAACGTGTTTCAAATAAAAAAGCTCAATTGGATGAAACTTTTGGAGAGCCCAACACACATTCGCGATTCTTTTTACACTCTGAACTGGGGGTTTTGGCGGGTAATTCAGAAAACAGTCAATCGGCTCCTTTCAGTTTTTCAGCTTCGCTAAATTATTCAATTATACCCAAACTCTCGGCGGGCGCAGGAATTGGCTTCGAGTTTCTGAAAGAAACCTACCTGCCTGCATTTGTTAATATTGAATACAAACTGAGAAATTCCTATTCAACACCCTATCTGTTTTTGAAAACAGGATACGAGATTCCTCTTGAAGATGCAAATCCGGTTTACAATTACGAAATTCAGCCTTTTTATTATGACTATATGATTTGGCCAAATCCAGGCTATTCCAGTAATGAAATGGACACAAAAGGTGGATTTATGATAAATCCGGGAATTGGTTACCACCGAATGTTTTCGTCAGGATTTGGTATGTCGCTGGCATTTGGTTACCAGTTTCACAGGCTTAGCTACACCGGTGAAAATGACTATCAACTTGATATAGATTATAATAGGTTAACAATCAAATTAGGTTTTATCTTCAACTAAAATTTCAGAAAAATGAAAACAGTAAAAAATATATTGCTACTTATTTTATTTGTTTTATTCAATTCATGTATGGATGAATACACTGAAGTTTTTACTGCAAATTCGCCAATTTACATGTCGTTTGATGATTTGCGGAATGCTGTTAAGTCAACTGCTGCAACTGAATTGGAAAATACAGGCAAAATTTATTTCAAGGATGGGTACATTTTTGTGAATGAAGAAATGAAGGGGATTCATGTTATTGATAACCGAAACCCGGCCAGCCCGCAGAACATTAAATTCATCGAAATTCCCGGAAACGTTGATATTGCTATTAAAAACAACATTCTCTATGCCGATAGTTATATCGATCTTGTTGCAATTGATATCTCTGATATTTCAAACCCAAAAGAAGTTAACAGAGTTGAAGACGTTTTCCCGTATATGACTCCCCCGCCTGTAAATTCAGATTATCGTTTGGCTTCAGTTGACAGGGAAAAAGGTGTGGTTATCGACTGGGAAATCAAAAAAGTCAGGCAGGAAATTGAATATCACTACTACCCCAACTATTTTCCTTATGCAGCAGAAAGGATGATGGATTCAAACTATGGTGGCGGTGTTCAGGCTTCTGCAAGTTCCTTTGGCATTGGTGGTTCAATGGCACGTTTTGGTTTGTACGACGATTATTTATACGCAGTGGATAATGCAACATTGTATATGTTTGACGTGAAAACTCCGGAAAAACCAAATGATATTGGTAAGCAAAACATAGGCTGGGACATTGAAACCATGTTTATATACGACGAACACATGTTTTTGGGTACTCGCTCAGGAATGCAGATTTTCAGTCTTAAAGTTCCTACAACTCTAAATTACATTGGAAGCTTTTGGCACGTCACAAGTTGTGATCCTGTTGTAATATCAGATGGTTACGCCTATATCACTTTGCGCGGAGGAAATGTTTGTGGCAGCAATACCAACCGGCTTGATGTTCTGAAACTTTCAGATGACTATAAAAATAACGAATTACTCGCTTCATATCCGCTAACCGGCCCGTATGGTTTAGGTATTGACGACCAAACACTGTTTATATGCGACGGAGACGACGGGCTTAAGATTTATGACACAGAAGATAAATCAAATATTGACGACCATCAGATTACCAGGTTTGCAAATATTAAAACCTTCGATGTAATTCCGTTTGGTGGTATTCTTTTCATGATTGGTGACGATGGTTTTTACCAGTACGATTATTCAAATCTTCAGGATATTAAACAGATAAGTCATATTCCGGTTAAAAAGAAACCCCTCTCTTTAATGCTGGACACCAATTAGCTTTATGTTAAACTAAGTCATATAAGTTGATGAAGCAATGTTATTGGATTGATTTAATTCAGTTACTTAAATAATATTTCTTGCGAAATCTGAATTTTTAAAACTTTAATACCGGAGTTACTTTTAGCTCCGGTTGCTGTTGATAAAAAATGATAAGTTATCACGCCAACTCTTCTCTAATTGACTATTTATAACCTTTCAAAACAAATTTATTCAACTACCACACTGATAATAAACATATTATGTACATATTCATGAAATTAATTTTTTATTGATTTTTTTCATTTTTGTATTTTTTTTGACTATGTTTGTCATTGACTTTTTGAAAATACTTTTCTAGGACGCATTATTTTAAAAATATTTAGGATTTGGAACTGGTTTTTGGTTTGAGTTGTATGTAATGTACAATTGATTGATTAAAAAACGCATTTTTGGTTTAACGCAAGGCATTAAATTTATTACTTACCCATTTGCTGTAGGTTAAACAAACTGGTTTTTTCTCAACTATACGAAAACATTTTCCAAATTAAACATAAGGTAAAAATTATAATGAGGTTATAATTTAATCTTTCTGCTTTTTTAAGTTGATGGAATCTTGGAATTGTTATTAAATAGTAATTGTTTAGACCATTAAATTATGAATACAAAATTGTACTATTCCGAATCAAATGAAAAAGAAATCAGCAGATTCTCTGGTGCTAATCTTTTCAACGAAGAAAAAATCCGCCTGGTTAAAGAAGTAATTAACAAAGAACTTTCAAATGAACTCTACGGAAGAGAGAGCATTGATACAAAGCTATTTAATAAATGCACAAGAGATTTTATTGAAACAGAAAACGGTAGGTTTGTGCATAATGTAAAAAGCGAAGTTACTTCTTTCGAAATCAATCATTTAAAGAACCAAAATATGCTCTTAAAACAATTGATTGCCGAATTAAGCAATGAAAACCATTTGCTTAAAGAAAAGCTTTCGAGAGAAAACAACCCGATGACAGCAACAAACGAGTAATAATTTTATTTTGATCGACCAAGTCGAACAAAGCAAATATTGACTTTTTGTTCGAAATAAAATGAATTACACGCATTAAGTTTAAATAAAAAAGATTTGTTTTTAAAATATTAAAAAACAGGGAAATGAAGGCAAAGATGAAAAGATTTTTCACATTCTCTTTATCACAAACCGAGGCATTTATTGATAATCAGAACATTACCGAAACAATAAATTGTCCCTTAAAAGAAATGCTGTGTAAAGTACCTCTTTCCAATATAAATAAAAGCATTTTGGAATCAGAGCAGTTTCGAAAAGAAAAAGATTATTTAAAATCGATTGAAAGTTTGAAAATTGCTTTTACAAAGGCTACTGATTTAATGGATAATCCGTGTACAAAGTGCGCCCAAAACTTTCGGTTTAACATTATTAAATCATTGACAATTATCCATGATGAACTTGAAGAATTATCTACAGGCTTCTTCGGAGATAAAAATTACTTTCCTGTATATTTGAAATCTGTTGAAACTCTGTCGGAGTTTAAAAATGCAAAATATTTAAATTCAGATCATTCATATGAATCAAAAGAACGGTTTCTTGGAAACTATCTCAATTAGTTTAATAGTTTATTAGTTTATTAGTTTTGAAAACCTTGGAAAAAGCCTGGCAAATTGCCT
>DAOPKR010000038.1:3971-12902 GCA_035391305.1 Draconibacterium sp. | reverse complement strand
TAGTTTATTAGTTTATTAGTTTTGAAAACCTTGGAAAAAGCCTGGCAAATTGCCTGGCTTTTTTCGTTGTTATCCAACCATTATAATGTATTTTTGCCAAATTATTTAATGATTTTTTGTACTAATTGAAAGACAAATGATAAAGGAAAAGAAGTGGTGGAAAGTTGTTTTGCCTTTTATTATTGGGATAAAAGTAGCTGTAATAATTCTTATTCTGGGCTCAGCAAGATCTGATGATGCAAAGGTTACTGTTGATTCGGAAATGAAATTTGCATCGGTTAAAATACCGGAGAAACTTACATTTGCAGGTGAAGAAATGCCTTTATATCGCTTTGATGTGAAGGAAGCTCTTGATCGTGAATTACTCTCAAATGCATATTTTCACTCACAAACCATACGATATATAAAATTAGCTCCACGTTTTTTCCCGGTTATTGAACGTATTTTAAAGGAAAAAGGAGTTCCTGACGATTTTAAATACCTTGCACTTGCCGAGAGCGGATTGAACCCCCGTGCAGTTTCACCGGCCGGTGCTGTTGGTTTTTGGCAGTTTCTTGATGGTACCGCCAAAGACTTCGGACTCGAAGTAAGTAAAGAAGTTGATGAACGATACCATGTCGAAAAATCAACTTATGCTTTTTGCAATTATATTCGGCAATCGTACAATAAGTTTGGAAACTGGACAATTGCAGCAGCATCATACAATGGTGGAATTGCAAGAATGCAACGTCAAATGGAGCGCCAGAAAATGGAAGATTACTACAATTTACTTTTTGTTGATGAAACACAACGATATGTTTTCAGGATTGCAGCGTTAAAACTGATTCTTGAAAATCCAAAGCAATATAATTTCGTTGTTGGAGAATCAGAAAAGTATCCGGTAATAAAAACACGTGATATTGAAATTAACGGACCGGTTAATAATTTTGCTGATTTTGCAATTGAAAACGGGATAAATTATAAAATGTTGAAAGATTTTAACCCCTGGCTTCGCGATGATAAACTCACAAATGCAGCAAGAAAAAAATATACAGTAAAAATTCCGGTGTTAAATTAATAAGGAATTAAATTTCAGGATGCAGAAAATTACAGAACCAAATATTGAGCTAACGGCGGATATTGATGAAACTGATGAACAAGTTGTTGTGTATGGCGCACGTGTACACAATCTGCGCAACATAAACGTTTCAATACCCCGAAATAAATTAACTGTAATCACGGGGTTAAGTGGCAGCGGAAAATCATCACTGGCATTTGATACAATTTATGCCGAAGGCCAGCGACGTTACATTGAAACGTTTTCAGCTTATGCACGGTCGTTTTTGGGAAATATGGAACGGCCCGATGTCGATAAAATTACAGGTTTAAGCCCTGTTATTTCCATTGAACAAAAAGTTACCACCCGAAATCCGAGATCCACTGTTGGCACGGTTACAGAGATTTACGATTTTCTTCGTTTATTATTTGCCCGTGCAGCCGAAGCTTTTTCGTACAATACCGGCGAAAAAATGGTGAAATACACCGAGGAAAAAATCATTCAACTGATAAAGGATGATTTTGCCGGAAAACGAATTAATATACTAGCTCCAGTTGTGAAAGGCCGTAAAGGTCATTATCGCGAACTGTTTGAACAGATACTGAGAAAAGGCTTTTTATCGGCCCGTATTGATGGCGAAATCACCGAACTCAAACATAACTATCGGGTTGACAGATACAAAAATCATTTTATTGAAATACTGATTGATAAAGTAAAAGTTGATGAAGTTTCTACTTCGCGGCTAAAAGCAAGTGTTCAAACCGCAATGAAACATGGACAGGGAATATTAATGATTTTAGACCATGATACACAAAAAACAAAATATTACAGCCGGCTTTTAATGTGCCCCACAACGGGCATTTCATATAGCGAACCTGCTCCTCACAATTTTTCTTTTAACTCACCTCAGGGAGCCTGTCCAAAGTGCAATGGTTTGGGAAGGGTAACCGAAATCGACATGGATAAAATTATCCCTGATAAGGGGAAAAGCATATCGAAAGGTGGAATTGCACCTTTGGGAGCTTATAAAAATTCTATGATTTTCTGGCAAATTGAAGCGCTTGGAGAAAAAATGGATTTTAATTTAAATACTCCTGTCAGTGAAATTTCGGAGGAAGGTATAAATGCAATTTTGTTTGGAACAAACGAACGCATTCAACTTAAAAATACGCCACTCGGAACAAGTATGAATTACCAAATGAGTTTCGAAGGTGTGGTAAAATATATCGACAGCCAGCGCGATAATAATATTGCAAAAACAGCACAAAAGTGGGCCAATCAGTTTGTTAAAACTATTGTTTGTGATGAATGCAATGGAATGCGCCTGAAAAAAGAATCGCTGCATTTTAAAATTGATGGTAAAAATATTTCTGAATTATCACAACTCGATTTGAATGAATTGGGAGATTGGTTTGATGGTTTGGAAGAACGGATTACGGAACGACAACGCACAATTGGAACAGAAGTGGTTAAGGAAATCCGCGACAGGCTGGGTTTTATGTTGGGTGTTGGTTTGAATTATCTTTCGCTTGACCGTGCAGCGCAAAGTCTTTCAGGTGGAGAATCACAGCGAATCCGGCTGGCAACGCAAATTGGCTCTCAACTGGTAAATGTGCTGTATATACTTGACGAGCCAAGTATTGGCCTGCACCATCGTGATAATTTGAAATTGATTTCTGCACTCAAACAATTACGGGATTCGGGAAACTCGGTGATAGTTGTTGAACACGACAAGGAAACAATGATGCATGCCGACTATTTAATTGATATGGGGCCACTTGCCGGAGTGCATGGAGGCGAAATAGTTGCAGCCGGAACTCCCCAGGAAGTTTTAATGGCCAACACATTAACCGCCGATTATTTAAACGACCGGCGAAAAATAAATATACCCGAAAACAGAAGAAACGGAGAAACCAATTTTCTTGAAGTAAAAGGATGCTCAGGCAACAACCTAAAAATGGTTGATTTGAAAATACCGCTGGGAAAATTTATTTGTATAACAGGTGTTTCAGGAAGTGGTAAATCTACTTTGATAAACGAAACACTGCAACCGATTTTAAGCCAGTATATCTACAAATCGTTAAAAGACCCGCTTCCATACAAATCTGTTAAAGGGCTCGAATTTATTGATAAAGTTATTCAGGTCGATCAATCGCCAATTGGTCGCACGCCGCGTTCCAACCCGGTTACTTACACCAACGTTTTTAGTGATATAAGGGATTTGTTTGCGCAACTTCCTGAAGCCAAAATACGCGGGTATAAACCTGGCCGGTTTTCATTCAATGTAAAAGGCGGGCGTTGCGAAGAATGTCAGGGAGGAGGATTGAAACTCATCGAAATGAACTTTTTACCTGATGTTTATGTACATTGCGATAAATGTAACGGCAAGCGCTACAACCGCGAAACTTTGGAAGTCAGGTATAAAGGAAAATCAATCAGTGATGTTTTGGAAATGACAATTGAACATGGTGTCGAATTTTTTGATGCTATTCCGTCAATTTCACAAAAACTGCATACTTTACAGGATGTTGGACTGGGTTACATAACACTGGGGCAATCATCAACAACACTTTCGGGTGGCGAATCGCAGCGTGTTAAACTGGCCGCCGAACTAGCAAAAAGAGATACAGGCCGAACAATTTATATTCTTGACGAACCAACAACCGGGTTACATTTTGAAGATATACGCGTTCTGCTCGATGTTCTGAATAAATTGGTTGACAAAGGAAATACTGTTATCGTTATCGAACATAATATGGATGTTATTAAAGTTGCTGATCACATAATCGATATTGGACCTGAAGGTGGAAAAAACGGCGGCGAAATTTTGTGCACCGGAACTCCTGAACAAGTTGCCAAAAACAAAAAATCGTTCACAGCAAAATTTTTAAGAGAAGAACTGACAAACTGAAATTTTTGGTGTTAAGCATAATTTCCTTTCTTTAATTTCAACGAAGGTTTACAATGAAGATATTTAACAAGCCCGGCAAATATTAAAAACTTTGATACGCTTTGGTGTTTACCGAAGTAGATCAACCTTTCAAAATTGTAGGTTTAAATACGCCAATTTATTTTGATTTCGCTAAGTTTGCATAAAAGCTGCTGAAACATTATTAATCTTAAATTGTGCAGGCAACCACCGGCACACTGTCAAAACCAATAAAATCAGGAATATTAAGATTAATTTGTTCTGATAATAAAAAAATATAAACTACCGCGATAATGGAAACACGAACCTGCCTCGACTGCGGCGAACCATTGCGGGGACGCGCCGACCAAAAATTCTGCAACGACCTGTGCCGCAACTCCTACAACAATAAAAAGCTGAGCGGCTCCACAAATTTTATGCGTAAAATCAATCGCATACTTAAAATAAACCACGCTATTCTGGAATCACTAAACCCTGAAGAGAAATCGACAACATTTAAAAATGTGCTCGAAAAACAGGGATTTAATTTTAAGTATTATACAAACACATACACAACTAAAACCGGGCGTATTTACTATTTCTGCTACGATCAGGGTTATTGCGAAGTGGAAAGCAACAAATTTATCCTTGTAAAAAACGAAGAAAACTAGTTCATATAAAACTTCCTGTTTTTTTGTCCAAAAATCAAATTCAAATATGCAAAACTTCATTTTCGAAAAAATAAAACGGATTCAGGCATTGGCTGAAATCGGGTTGTATTATACAGAAAACACCTTTGACAAAGAACGATATGAAGAACTTCAGGAAATTGCGTTGTTAATGTTGGCGCAAATTACAGATGTACCGATGGAGAAAATTGTTCCGGTGATTGTTGAAAAAGACGGTTACAAAACTCCAAAAGTTGATGTTCGGGCCGTGGTTTTCAACGAAAAAAATCAGGTACTTTTAATAAAGGAAAAAATGGATGGAAAATGGGCCATGCCCGGTGGTTGGTCCGATATTTCATACAGCCCCTCGGAAGTTGCCGAAAAAGAATGTTTCGAAGAAGCCGGAGCTAAAGTAAAAGCCGTTAAGTTACTCGCAATTCTCGATAAGCAAAAGCAAAATATGCCACCGGCTTTTGAATATGTTTACAAGATTTTCCTGTTATGCAAAAAGCTTGACGACAACATTTCAATTGGCACTGAAACAAGTGATGTGGATTGGTTCGATGAAAATAATTTACCGGAATTATCAACTCCTCGGAATACATTGGAACAAATAAAAATGATGTTTCAGTATCACCGGGGCGAAAGAACTGAACCTTTTTTTGACTGATTGAAATGTTTCAGAAAACCGCAAATATTGATTACTGCAAACAGAAACTTTCGCTATTATTGTCAGGCAAAAATAAATCAGCAATTGAGTTTATCCTTTTTAAATAAAAACTTCACACTCCTCGATAAAAAAGAAGATCGATACCTTCTGATTGTAGTTGTTTTTATGTTTAGCGTAGTTTTTCTGAATGTTTTTGAACCATTTAATATTGGAAGGTGGTATTCTGATTCAGGATTTATTAAATTTCTTCGCTTGTCAAGTTATGGTTTTGTTATCGCAATTGTATTTCTGTTTACCCAGTTTCCGCTGCGCAGGTTTTTTAATATCACTGAATTCAAATTCAAAACCTACCTGGTTTGGCTGATTATTGAAATCGCTCTTATTAATTTGGTTTACATTATATTATATGGAAATCCTATCGGTAATTTTATTAACGATCTGGGGTTTTCGCTGAAATATACTTTGCTGAGCATCTGGCTGCCATATTCATTTGCAATTTTGATTGTTTATTATAAAAATCAGCGCGATGAAATTGAATCGTTGAAAAACAATGCAAATAAACCTGCTGAAAAAAGACTGATAGTTTTCAGGGATGAAAATGGCAAAATAAAATTTTCAGTGCTTGCCGGTGATTTATTATTAATTGAATCAACAGACAATTATGTATCTATATATTACATTCTGCAAAATAAATTGCAGCGAAAACTATTACGGAACACACTAAAAAATCTTGAAGAAATGTTAAAAGAAAATGCCATAATTCGCTGTCACCGTTCGTTTATGGTAAACCCTTCAAATGTCGAGTTCATGCAAAAAGACGGGAAAAAATTCAATATTAAAATAAAGCACTTTGATAAATCAATCCCGGTTTCCGAGAAATATTCATCCCCGTTTATCGACTTTTTATCCTGATCAGTTTTCGTTTATCCCAAAATGTAGTTTTTTACCCCCAATTTTTGGTTGGTAAAATATTACAATACAAATTTGCTTTCATAACATTTAAAAAATTATTCAATATGAAAAAACTTATGATTCTTGCTTTGGTTGTTTTGGCCGTAATTGGTAGTGTAAACGTTTCGTTGGCTGCCGGAAATAAAGATGTGGTAGGAAGTTGGAAATACGAAGTTCCGTCGGCTCCATATGGTTATGAAAAGGGCACTTTGGTTTTCACTGAAAAAGAAGGAAAACTGGTTGGTGAAGTTAAATTTGCCGACGGTTATAAAATCGACATGAAGAATGTTACTTACGAAAACGGCGAATTAAAAGGCGGCTTGTATGTTGATTATGAATATGTAAGCGTAAAAATTAAAATCGAAGGAACCAAAATGACAGGTGTTGCAAACACTCCTGAAGGCGAAATGAAACTAACCGCTGAAAAGCAGAAATAGTTGATGAAGGAGAATTTCAGATTATAGAATCAAGTATCAAGACCAGAAAAACAATTTGTCCTGATACTTGATTCTAAATATCCTGCCACTAATTTTTCAGTTTAATCACCTCACTACCAGCCAGCAAAAATGCCCCTGTTCCATAAACTTCCCAACTTTCAGCATTGAAATTCTTTTTTGGGTCGGCACCAATTGGTTGTGTCCAGCCAACATGTCCGTCAGGTTGAATTAAACCGTTTAATCCCACCCATGCTTTTTCGACAACCGGCAAATAAGTTGTCTTGTCCAGAATTCCGTTATTAATTCCCCAGGCCAGCGCGTAGCAATAAAATCCTGAACCACTTGCTTCGCCACCCGGATACGAATCGGGATCGAGTAAACTGGCACGCCACAAACCATCGGCTTGCTGAAGTGTAATAATTTTAGCTGCCATTTCTTTGTAATTCCTGATATAAAAATCGCGGTTTGGATAATCTTTTGGCAATTCAGAAATTACACGAACCAAACCTCCCATAACCCATCCATTTCCGCGCGACCAGAATATTTTTTTACCGTTTGCCTCTTTAATTGGCGTTATACCTGGTTCGTTCCATTTGTATTTCATATCGCGGGCATACAAATGTTCATCTTTGTCATAAAGCAAATCGTAACACTCCCTGAAAAGTTTATCATTTAACTCAAGATAACGGTTATCTTTCATTGTAATACCAAGTTTAACAAATGCTGCCGGACCCATAAAAAGTGCATCGCACCACCACCATGTAACCGGCCTTATTTCACCTGTTTCATAAGGTGTTTCCATAAATTTATCCATCATATCAACAAAGGGCTGAATCATTTTTGGTTCGGGTTTAACCCTGTACATGTCAATATAAATCTGGCATATAACATGATCGTCAGCATGTTGCAGGCGTGGCCCAGGTTTCCACTGGTTAGCTTCACCCATTTCATACATTGCATTCCATATTTTTTTCGAACCGGTTGTTTCGTATGCAGCAAACACTCCGGCGTAAAATGCGCCATTTGTCCAGTCGGTTAATTCATGTTTTGGATTTTGCAATTGCCAGTCGAGTGCAGTTACCATAGCTTTTTTTATCGCTTTGGGTCTAAAAAGTTTTTCATTACCGGTTTTTTGCGCTGAAATTGAACCACTTAACACCTGCATTAAAATTAAGATTGAGATAAATCTGTTCATTTGATTTTAAGTTTAATTTTTATTTTGAATACACTGATTTATTAGAGTTTAGTAAAAGTTCAAATTTATGCAACCGATTGCAATTTTCAAAACAAAAGCTGAAATCAATTTTTTGTTATTAATAATAATTTAATTGTTATAGCTATTGCCGGATACTATTTTATAATTATTATTGCAAAAAAAAGTAAAAATGTATTTTAATCTAAAACATCACGGCCATCATGGAATTAACCAATCGAAAGGTAGGCTGTAATTGTTTTGTTTAATTTAAACGATATATAAAAAAAGGCTTGCCACGAGGTAAGCCTTTTTTTTATATCCCCACCCAAGCCTCCCCAGGGGGAGATGAAAGAGAAAAAATATTATGAAATAAATAAATTATGGAAAACAGACTTAAAATTGCAATTCAAACAAAAGGTAGATTAAACGAAGATTCAATGCAACTGATAAAAGATGCCGGTATCGATCTGTCAATCGGAAGGCGGACACTTGTTGCAGAATCACGGAATTTCCCAATGGATGCGTTATTCCTGCGCGATGACGATATTCCGCAAACAGTTGGCGATGGCGTTGCCGATATTGGTGTGGTTGGCGAAAACGAAATGCTTGAAAAAGGAGAAAATGTTGTAATTGTTAAACGGCTTGGATTCAGTAAATGCCGCCTGTCACTTGCAATTCCAAAATCTCTGGAATACAATGGCATAGAATTTTTCAACGGTAAAAAAATTGCAACCTCCTACCCCGTTATACTTAAAAAGTTTTTAGCTGAAAATAATATAACAGCTGAAGTTCATGTTATTTCAGGTTCGGTTGAAATTGCACCGGGAATTGGTTTGGCTGATGCCATTTTCGATATTGTAAGTTCAGGTTCAACATTAATCAGCAACCGTTTAAAAGAAGTTGAGGTTGTTTTAAAATCGGAAGCGCTTTTAATTGCAAACCCAAATTTATCGCCCGAAAAACAGGAAATTCTTGACGAGTTAATTTTCAGGATAGAATCAGTGCAACGTACAAAAGGGAAAAAATATATTTTATTAAATGTTCCAAACAGCAAAATTCAGGAAAT
>DAOPKR010000038.1:0-3871 GCA_035391305.1 Draconibacterium sp. | reverse complement strand
CAAAAGGGAAAAAATATATTTTATTAAATGTTCCAAACAGCAAAATTCAGGAAATTGCTGCTCTGCTGCCCGGAATGAAAAGTCCAACAGTTGTGCCTTTGGCAGAAGAAGGCTGGAGTTCAATGCATTCAGTTATCGAAGAAAATGATTTCTGGGTTGTGATTGGGAAACTAAAAAAAGCAGGTGCCGAAGGAATTCTTGTTATTCCGATTGAGAAAATGATTTTTTGATTTGCAGTATGTATCAGGAATCAAGAAAACAAGTATCAAGATAAAGATTTTGAAAGTGAGATTCCATCAATTTTTTCCTTGTCTTGATTCTCAAATCTAAAAATCTTGATACTAAAACTTTTAACCAGCAATGACAAAACGACAATATATATTATTCATAATACCCGCACTGATTTGGGGTTCAACCTGGTATGTAATTAAATTTCAGTTGGGAATGGTTGATCCACTATTGTCAGTTGCTTATCGTTTTATGCTGGCTGGCGTGCTGCTTATCTCATTTTGTCTTTTTACCGGCAGAAGTATGAAGTTCACATTTCACGAACATTTTCTGATTTTATTGCTTGGATTAAGTTTGTTTGGCTTTAATTACTGGTTTGTTTACCAGGCCGAAACCATATTAACAAGTGGTGTTGTGGCTGTAATATTTTCATTAATTATAGTATTCAATATCATTTTCAACGCACTTTTTTTAAATGGAAAAATAAAAAGAGATGTGATTTTTGCTGCCGTTTTGGGAATTATCGGCACTGTTTTTCTATTTAAAAATGAATTGAGTACTTTTTCTTTAAACACAAAAGATGCAATTGTTTTTGTTATCTGTTTGGGAGGGATTATCACAGCTTCACTCGGAAATATTTTATCTGCGTACAAGCAAAAGCGAAAGATTCCGGTTTTGCAAACCAACGCTTTTGGAATGTTGTACGGAGGATCGGCAATGTTTTTAACCGTTTTATTATTGAACAAACCCATAATTTTCGAAACAACTTTGAATTACGTTCTGTCCTTATTTTACCTTGCCGTTTTTGGTTCAATAATCGCATTTTCAACCTATTTAAAACTTTTAGGTGAAATTGGCCCCGACCGCTCGGTTTACATTTCAATTATTACGCCTGCAATTGCTATCGTGATTTCCACTATTTTTGAAGGATACAAATGGGATTTGTTTGCTGTTGCCGGTATTATTCTTCTGTTCTCAGGAAATTTTCTTGCATTACGTTTTAAAACACAAAAAACATCACTATGAAACGAGCCATGGGCAAAATGCATACACTGATAAACCATACAAAGGAGAGTTCCATCGAATACATTAAGAATTAACAATTATAATGAGATGAAAACATATATCAATCCTGAAAAAACAAACTGGCCCGAAATTTTAAAACGGCCTTTATCCAACGTTTCCGAATTATACGGTAAAGTTCAAACCATTTTGGACGAAATTAAAAGCGATGGCGATAAAGCGCTGAAAAAGTTTACTTTACAATTCGATGGAGTTGATTTGGCTTCAATTTTAGTTTCAAAAGAAGAAATTGATGAAGCCGAAAAACTGATAGACAGTGAACTAAAAGACGCGATTACTTTAGCTACAAAAAATATTACGATTTTTCATTCAGCGCAAAAATCAGAAATCAAAAAAATTGAAACCATGCCGGGTGTTGTTTGCTGGCAAAAACCTGTGGCAATCGAAAAAGTTGGACTGTACATTCCGGGAGGTTCGGCTCCATTGTTTTCAACAGTTTTAATGCTGGCAATTCCGGCGCAAATTGCCGGTTGCAAAGAAATTATATTGTGCTCGCCACCTGACAAACAAGGAAAAATTCATCCCGCTATTTTATATGCTGCAAAAATTTCCGGAGTCACTCAAATCTACAAATTGGGTGGAGTTCAAGCAATTGGCGCAATGGCATTTGGCACTGAAACGGTTCCAAAAACCTACAAAATTTTTGGTCCGGGAAACCAGTTTGTTATGGCAGCAAAACAGTTGGTTAGTATGAACGACGTTGCCATTGATATGCCGGCAGGACCATCAGAAGTTATGGTTGTGGCCGATGATTCTTCAAATCCGGTATTTGTGGCATCTGATTTACTCTCGCAGGCAGAACATGGAGCCGACAGCCAGGTTATTTTGGTTGCCAACCGTTTGGAAATTGTTGAAAAGGTTTTAGCAGAAATTGAAAGACAGGTAATTATGTTGCCCAGAGGAAAAACAGCTTCCAAAGCACTAGAAAACAGCATTCTAATTGTGCTCGAAAATCCTGACGAGCAAATTGGATTAATTAACGAATACGCACCTGAGCATTTAATAATCAGTACAAAAAGTTATAATGAAATTGCAGAAAAAGTTATAAATGCAGGCTCAGTTTTTCTTGGTGAATATACACCTGAAAGTGCCGGTGATTACGCATCCGGTACAAACCACACTTTGCCCACAAATGGTTGGGCAAGGTCATACAGCGGAGTTAACCTCAACAGTTTTCTGCGAAAAATTACATTTCAGGAAATTTCAAAAGAAGGGTTAAAAAATATTGGACCTGCAATCGAGAAAATGGCTGCTGCCGAAGAACTGGAAGCGCATAAAAACGCAATTAGTTTGAGGTTGAAAGAGATTTAAAAATGACGTTAAGCAACCAATCGTCAACAATGAGAACAACGATAACTATAACAACAACTTTTTAATATGAACATTAACAATCTGGTTCGAAAAAATATACAAAATCTAAAACCATATTCTTCGGCCCGCGACGAGTATTCAGGCGATGCAATGGTTTTTCTCGATGCAAACGAAAATCCGTTTAACGAGCCTTACAATCGTTATCCCGATCCACTGCAAAAAGAACTGAAACAGAAAATATCAGTTTTGAAAAATACTGCTGTCAACCAGGTTTTCCTTGGAAACGGCAGTGACGAACCAATCGATTTGCTTATTCGGGCATTCTGCGAACCGGGCATCGACAATATTGTAACCATAAATCCAACCTACGGAATGTACCAGGTTGCCGCCGACACGAATAATATCGAAGTGATTAAAGTTTCGTTAAGCCATGATTTTGAATTGGATCCGAAGCAAATTCTTCATTCGGTAAATAAGAATACTAAACTGATTTTCCTTTGTTCGCCCAACAACCCCAGCGGAAATAGTTTGAATAAAGAAGCAATGCTTGAAATTATTCAAAATTTCGAAGGGATTGTGGTTATTGATGAAGCTTATATTGATTTCGCTCCTGGAAAATCATTGTTGCCCGAATTATATAAATATCCAAATCTGGTTATTCTGCAAACCTTTTCAAAAGCGTGGGGAATGGCCGGAATCCGTCTGGGAATGGCATTTGCATCAGTTGAAATAATTCAGGTTTTGAATAAAATAAAATACCCTTACAACATAAATATTTTAACCCAGCAAAAAGCGCTTGAATTGCTGGAAAATAAAGAACAGGTTGATATTTGGGTGAAAAAGCTGATTGAGGAACGTGAGAAAATGGCAAAATACCTGGCAAAATTGCATTTCGTTACAAAGATCTACCCATCGGATGCAAACTTTTTGCTGGTTTCGATGAATGACGCAAGAAGAATATATGACTACCTTGTTGAAAACGGAATCATCGTCCGCGACCGTTCAAAAATACATTTGTGTGACAACAGTTTGCGCATTACAATTGGCACAATGGACGAGGATATTGTATTGCTTCAGGCTTTAAAAGATTATATTTGACAAGTATTATTTTTGTAATAAATGAAGAAAAAAGCACTTTTTATTGATCGCGACGGCACATTGATTTTTGAGCCGGAAGACGAACAAATCGATTCACTTGAAAAACTGGAATTCCTGCCAAAAGTTTTCAGGAATTTATACTTCATCCAAA
>DAOPKR010000037.1:31240-34418 GCA_035391305.1 Draconibacterium sp. | reverse complement strand
TGTTCAACAAATAAGAAACAGGAAAAAGAACTTCCACGTGTTGCCATTTGCGGATTGGCAATCGAATCAAGTACTTTTTCTCCGGCACAGTCTAATGAAGAAGCATTTCGTGTACGCCGGGGAGATGAGATATTTTCTTACTACCCATTTCTTTCGCCTGACTCGGTTGACCGAAAACGGGCAGTTTGGTTTCCAACTTTGCGCGGACACGCAATTCCAGGCGGTATCGTTACCCGCGAAGCGTATGAATCGCTTGTAAACGAAACGCTTGAAATGCTCAAAAAGAATGTTCCTTACGATGGAATCTTTTTCGATATACATGGTGCAATGAGCGTAGTTGGGTTGGACGATCCGGAAGGAGATTTTATTACACGAATTCGAGAAGTTGTGGGAAAAGAAACAATCATTTCAACTTCAATGGATTTACATGGAAACGTAACCTGGCGACTGGCTGAAAACACCGACCTGATCACTTGTTACCGTCTGGCACCTCATGAAGATGCACTTGAATCAAAACAACGTGCGCTTGAAAATCTTTTAGACAGACTGGAAAACGGGAAAGGAAAACCAGTTTACAAAGCCTGGATTCCGGTGCCAATTTTGCTGCCAGGCGAAAAAACAAGTACCCGCATTGAACCCGGGAAAAGTTTGTATGCTAAAGTCGATCCAATTACAAAGCGCGATGGAATTATCGATGCTGCTATCTGGATTGGTTATGCCTGGGCTGACGAACCGCGCAACCAGGGCGTTGTAATGGTAACAGGTGACGACAAAAATGCAGTAACCGGTGCAGCAGAAGAACTGGCAACTGCTTTTTGGAAAGTGAGAGACGAATTCGAATTTGTGGCTCCGGTAGCACCGCTTGACGAGTGTCTTAATATGGCAATTGCAAGCAAAGAACATCCTTTCATCATCAGCGATATGGGAGACAATCCAACTGCAGGTGGTGCCGGCGACGTAACCTGGACATTGACGGAAATACTGAAACGTCCTGAATTTAAAACGGAAAACGGCCCATCGTTGATTTATGCATCGTTGCCCGGACCTGAGTTTGTTGAAAAAGCTATTGAGGCAGGAGTTGGAAATAAGGTAGAAGGTTTTGCAGGTGCCGCTGTTGATGCCCGTTTCGCCCCACCAATAAAATTATCGGGAATTGTTAAAGCTATTGAAAACGGAGATGAGGCAGCAGAAACCGAAGTGGTTGTGCAGGTGGGAAGCGTAAAGGTGATTGTTACTAAAAAACGCAAACCTTATCATTACGAAAAAGACTTTACACGGCTTGGTTTGAACCCGCGTGAAACGGATATAGTTGTGGTGAAAATTGGTTATTTGGTACCAGAACTTTACGATATGCGAAAAGGGTGGATTATGGCACTCACTCCCGGCGGTGTCGACCAGGATTTGGAAAGGCTGGGTTACAAACGAATCAACCGGCCCATGTATCCGTTGGATAAAGATATGGCTGACCCGGATTTGACCGCAAAGTTGGTCCCGGCTTCAGATGAATTGTAAACAGTTTAAATTGATAATAATATGACATACATTGCAAAAGAAAACCGCTACGACACGATGAGATATAATCGCTGCGGAAAGTGGGGGCTGAAACTTCCGGCAGTTTCACTGGGGTTGTGGCATAACTTCGGAGGAATTGACACCTTCGAAAATGGCCGTGAAATGTTGCGCCACGCTTTCGATTTGGGTATAACCCATTTTGATTTGGCCAACAACTACGGGCCACCCCCCGGTTCAGCAGAAGAAAACTTTGGAAAAATATTGAAACAGGATTTTAGTGCTTATCGTGATGAGTTGATTATTTCATCAAAAGCTGGTTATTTAATGTGGCCGGGTCCGTATGGAGAATGGGGAAGCCGCAAATATGTAATTTCAAGCCTCGACCAAAGTTTAAAACGGATGGGATTGGAATATGTAGATATTTTCTATTCGCACCGACCGGATCCTGACACGCCCTTGGAAGAAACAATGATGGCACTCGACCAAATCGTGCGCTCTGGAAAAGCGCTGTATGTTGGAATTTCAAACTATCCCGCTGAAATGACAAAAGAGGCTTCACGGATTTTGAAAGAACTCGGAACACCTTGTTTAATACACCAGCCAAAATATTCAATGTTTGTGCGCTGGGTTGAGGATGGTTTACTTGACATTCTGGAAGAAGAAGGAATTGGCTGCATTCCTTTTTCACCACTTGCGCAGGGACTTTTAACGGATCGCTATCTGAAAGGAATTCCGGAAGGAAGCCGCGCAACCCGTGAGATTTTTCTTAAAAAAGAACATGTTGATTCGGCCCACGATAAAATTGTGAAACTGAATGAAGTTGCCCAAAAACGCGGACAATCATTGGCACAAATGGCACTTGCCTGGGTTTTGAAAGATAAACGCATAACTTCGGTTTTGATAGGCGCCAGTTCGGTAAATCAAATTGATGACAATGTTGAAACCTTGAAAAACACTGCGTTTTCGGATGAAGAACTAACTATGATTGAAAAAATACTTGAATAATTGGTGTAATTATAACTTTATAATTTTGAAAATTGACTTTGCACAAGTTTAAGTTATGAAACAAAAAAAGTCCGCAGAAATGCGGACTTTTTTTGAACGATTTATCTTAAATATTTACTTCATTCGAAATAATCAAAAGCCAAACAAAACTTTTAGCCCCATCAAAAGGATAAGAATTATTGTTGTTCCGGTAATTGCCCCGGCTATCATTGGAATAATTAAATTCATTGGCAATTTTTGTTTCTTATCTTCAGAATTCATTGTAATAACTATCTGGTTCTGATCTTTATTCGTTTCCATTGTTTTTCATTTTAAATAATAAAAGACTTTAAAGTCTCGTACAATAATACATATTAAATCCTCAAATCAAACCATGCTCAGCTTTTGTTAAATTATTGTTAACGAGCAAGGTATGCATATCAAACGCAAAACTGCAGATAAAATTGCGGGGTTTGGTTTACAGGATAGTTAAATATTGTAAATTTCACCACAGGCAAAATCCACAACGGTTAACTTTAATTTTGGCTATTAACTTTAGATTTTAGGTTGCCGATTCAAATTGTCTTAAAAACCGAACATCGTTTTCAAAAAAATGGCGAATATCTTTAATACCGTAACGAAGCATTGTAATACGTTCAATACCCATTCCGAAAGCAAATCC
>DAOPKR010000037.1:21154-31140 GCA_035391305.1 Draconibacterium sp. | reverse complement strand
TAATACCGTAACGAAGCATTGTAATACGTTCAATACCCATTCCGAAAGCAAATCCGGTATATTTTTTACTATCGATATTGCAGGCTTCCAGCACATTTGGATCAACCATTCCGCAACCGAGGATTTCGAGCCAGCCACTGTATTTACATACATTGCAGCCTTTCCCTCCGCAAATAGAGCAACTTACGTCCATTTCGGCGCTGGGTTCGGTAAAAGGAAAATAGGAAGGACGCAACCTGATTTCAGTTCCTTCTCCAAAAAGCTCCTTGGCAAATTGAAGAAGCGTCTGTTTCAAATCGGCAAACGATACATTTTCATCAACATACAAACCTTCAATCTGATGGAATATACAGTGTGAGCGTGCAGAAATTGCTTCGTTGCGAAAAACACGTCCCGGAAAAATTGCGCGGATAGGTGGCTGCGTGCGTTCCATCACCCGGATTTGAACACTCGAAGTGTGGGTTCTCAATAAAACGTCAGGATCTTTTTCTATAAAAAATGTATCCTGCATATCGCGGGCGGGGTGTTCCGGCGGAAAATTCAAAGCAGAAAAAACGTGCCAGTCGTCCTCAATTTCAGGACCTTCGGCAACCGTGAAACCAAGACGGCCAAAAATGCCGATTATTTCGTTTTTTACCAACGAAAGCGGGTGGCGGGTTCCCAATTTCATAGGTTCTCCGGGCATTGTCAAATCTAAACCTGACTCACTGCTACCGTCATTTTCAAAGGATTCTTTTAAAGAATTTATTTTTTCAAGAGCGAAATTCTTAAGCGTATTTATTGCCTGTCCAACTTCTTTTTTCTGCTCGGGCGATACATTTTTGAAGTCTTCAAAAAGCTGGCTGATACTACCTTTTTTACTTATAAATTTCAACCTGAGTTCTTCAACTTCTTCCTTGCCTGAAACAGTTATTTTTTCAAGCTCTTCCTGTAAAGCCTTAATTTTTTCTAACATTTTAACGTCTTTCTAAATTGAACAGCAAAGATAATCATTCAAATTAAAATGAAGGAGATTTTGAATTTCGGGAATTAAAGCATTTTCAAAAACTGAATTTCCTTTTCGGTCAGGAACCGGTATTTCCCGCGGGGAAGGTTTTTTTTGGTTAATCCGGCAAACATAACACGGTCGAGTTTTTTAACACGGTAACCAAAATGCTCGAAAATACGCCTCACAATGCGGTTTCTGCCTGAATGGATTTCAATCCCAACTTCATTTTTGTCCTCGTTATTAATGTAACTAATGGCATCAGCATTTATTCGGCCGTCCTCCAGTTCTATTCCATCGGCAATTTGCTGCATATGATCCATGGTCACAGGTATATCAAGCGAAACCTGGTAAACTTTTTTCATGGTGTGGCTGGGGTGGGTCAAACGTTTCGAAAGGTCGCCGTCGTTGGTAAACAGCAACAATCCGGTGGTATTTCTGTCAAGACGGCCAACCGGGTAAATTCTTTCTGTACAGGCATCTTTTACAAGGTCCATTACTATTTTATCGGCATGCGGATCATCGGTTGTTGTAACAAAATCTTTAGGTTTGTTGAGCAGTAAATACACTTTTTTCTCGGCATTCAGCTTTGTTCCGTCAAAACGAACTTCGTCGGTTGGCAAAACTTTTACCCCGAGTTCGGTAACAATTTTACCATTAACCGAAACCATTCCGGCGGCAATGTAAGTATCAGCTTCACGACGCGAGCAAACCCCTGCATTTGCGATAAACCTGTTTAACCGCATTTCTCCGGTGGGATTACTCTTCTTTGGAATATTTTTTAACCCTTCAGTTTTAGGCTTTCTGTAAACTTTCTTTTTTTCTGTTGTGGAAAAACGCTTGTCACTTTCTTCCAATTTTACAGTTCTTGTTGCTGCCGGTTTCTTTTTGCCAAAACCCGAAGTTTTTGACGGCAGACTTTTGCCAATCCGTTTTCCTCCCTTTTCCACGGGTTTCCTTTTGTTATATTCCTGTTTCATTGTGCTTTCTAATTTTTTGCAAAGGTCTAAAAAAATCCGGTTTAAAAATTCTTATTCATCAATATCAAATTGATTATCTTTAGACACTGTAAAAAATGAAAATAAAAATAATATGCAATCACACGAAATTGACTACAAAATAGTTGGACACGATGTACAATTGGTTGAAGTTGGGCTTGATCCGGGAGAGACAGTAATTGCCGAAGCAGGAGCAATGCTTTATATGGAAGACGGAATTACATTTACCTCAAGAATGGGTGATGGTTCAAATCCTTCGGCTGGATTATTTGATAAATTGCTGGCTGCGGGATCTCGCGTGATTACAGGAGAATCATTGTTTCTGACCCATTTTACAAATCAGGGCTGGGGTAGAAAAACAGTTGCTTTTTCGGCTCCCTATCCCGGAACGATTATTCCAATGGACTTGCATCAAATGGGTGGAAGAATCATTGTACAGCGTGATGCGTTTTTATGTGCAGCGCTGGGTACAAAAATTTCTATAACATTTAACAGAAGGCTGGGTGCAGGCTTTTTTGGTGGCGAAGGTTTTATACTTCAACAGCTTGAAGGTGATGGAAGGGCTTTTGTTCATGCAGGTGGAACTGTTATTGAAAAATATTTAAACAATGAAGTTTTAAGGGTTGACACGGGGTGTATTGTAGGTTTTGAACCTTCAGTTGATTATAGTATTGAACAGGCGGGGGGATTGCGGTCAATGATTTTTGGTGGTGAGGGAATTTTTCTTGCAACCTTGCGCGGCCGTGGAAAAGTCTGGCTGCAAAGTATGCCAATCCGCAAACTTATTGCTCAACTTTCAACTTCAGGTCCAAATTCAAGGAAAGAAGCGAGGGGAGGTTTGCTTAACAGTTTGCTGGAAGGATAATTCAACGGTTATTTTCTACCTTTTTTAAAGTTTCGTTTTCGGGGTTCGGAACAATTGAAATAGTTTTTTGCAAAACAATTGTGTTTGACAAAGTGATTTTTTCTCTTTCGGTGGTTTTTATGTGAATAAAAAAGAAAGTAATATCATTAACAATCCCTTCAATGATGAAATCCTTTTCGATGATTTTTATGTGATCGCCGATTCTTAGCGGATGGTTGAAAAAAAGAATTAACCCGGCTGTAATATTTGAGAGCAATGACCATTGGGCAACAAATGCTATTCCGAGAATTGCCATTACCGATGAAATAAAAACTACAATGTCAGTTTGTTTTACACCCCAAATTGCTGAAATAAAAACAATTGCAGCAATTGTCAGTAACAAATTTATCATTCGTAAAGTAAGTTTGCGGCGTTGTAAAGTAAAATGGATTTTTTTAAGCATGCTGTTAATGCTTCGTCTTGTAAAAAGGTGAGTTACAATTAAAAGAACGACTACAACAGCAGTTTCGATTATTTTTATAAAATGTGTTTCCATAAAATTTATAAATTTTGTGGTGCAAAATTAAATGTAACAACTAGTTTCATTTCTAATATTCCTGTCAAATTTATGGATTCAAACTGTATTTAAACAGATTGCGCTGCAAACTATTTCCATCTTTTCTACAAAACCCCGGGTAAACTGATTCCCTTTATTTTTCTGTACAAATCGAGGGCAAAAACATCAGTCATTCCCGAAACAAAATCAACAACTGACTGGATTTTAAGATATGCCGAATCGATTTCGGTTTTATATTGTTCAGGCAAAAGTGAGAGGATTTTTCTGCTGTATAAATCTTTTGGATTCATGGTTGCGGCAACAAATTCTTCGAGCAGTGTGCCAATAATTTTATAACCGGCAATTTCAATTTCAACAACCGAGCGGTGTGCATAAATTTTTGAATAGGAAATTTTCTTTACCATATTCATTGCTTCTTCATGCTGGTTTTGTAATGCCCCGATTAAACTGCCGTTAAAACTGCCTTGCAGAATTTCATTTTTATTTTCCGTAAAAATCCGGATACTTTCATAAATCAGTTTTCCGATAACACCGGCACGTAAATAACTGATTTGTTCATTTTTATCAGTAACCCGTTTTAATGTTGCTTCAATATTTTCGATCTGTTTTTTTTCGATTTCTTCATCATAAAATCCGAGATACAAATCTTTTGTTTGGTCATAACTTAAAATCCCAAGTTTAAAAGCGTCTTCCAAATCCATTATCTGATAACAAATATCATCGGCAGCTTCAACTAAAAAGACAAGCGGGTGGCGATAAAATGAATCCGGGTTTTCAG
Organism: Draconibacterium sp.; assembly: GCA_035391305.1. Lineage (GTDB taxonomy): Bacteria > Bacteroidota > Bacteroidia > Bacteroidales > Prolixibacteraceae > Draconibacterium. The sequence continues at coordinate 26,958 of DAOPKR010000037.1, read as the reverse complement.
GTTTTGATTCGATTCCAAGTTGATTGGCAATCTTTTTATAATCTTCTTTTTCAGACTGAAAAAATCCAAATTTTGGTTTTTTTGCCTGTACCGATTCATACGGGTATTTAACGATACTTGCCAAAGTTGAATAGGTGAGTGCAAAACCGCCGGGTCTTTTCCCGTTAAACTGGTGGGTTAAAATTCTGAAAGCGTTGGCATTTCCATCGAAATGAGTAAAATCTTTCCACTCGCCTGTTGTAAGAAGTGATTGAAATTCAAGGCCAGCACCTTTTTCGAAAAAGTTTGAAATGGCTGCTTCGCCTGAATGTCCAAAAGGCGGGTTTCCCAAATCGTGGGCCAAACAAGCTGTTGAAACTATTGTGCCAATTTCCGGAACTAACAGGTTTTCAGGTAACTCGTTCATTAATTTCTCAGCCAGCAAATTGCCAAGTGAGCGGCCGACACTGGCCACTTCCAGGCTGTGTGTGAGCCTGTTATGTACAAAAATATGCTCGGGGAGCGGAAAAACCTGCGTTTTGTTTTGCATCCTTCGAAATGGCGACGAAAAAATAATACGATCGTAATCGCGCTGAAATTGGGTACGATCCTCACTTTTGCCGGAGCTCGTCCAGTCTTCCATTCCCAAACGCTTTGTCGAAAGTAATTTATTCCAATCCATATTTTTGTTTTGTTTGGCGAAGGTAAAACTTAAAAATTCCAATTCACAATAAACAAATTGCAAAATCTTTACAAAGTATTTGTTGAGTATTTCCTAACCTGTTTTGATAATTCCCTGGCTTTGAAATCTGTCAATTCATCTAATTTTTGCCAAAATCCTGAACCGTGATTTTTAATTTTAGTGTGAACCAATTCGTGCAAAAGAATGTATTCAATCAGTTCGTCGGGCAATTTCATCATTTGTAAATTAAGGCTGATATTGTTTCTCGATGAGCAGCTTCCCCAGTTTCGTTTATTGTTGCGGATTGTAATTTTATTAAACTGAAATCCATGTTTAATGCCCAGTTCAGCAAGTTTTTGGGGTAAAAGTTTTTTTGCTTCAAACCTGTAAATTCCAACAACAACATTTTCAAGGTAACTTCTTGAACTTTCCGAATTTAAACCGGCAAGTCTGATTTCAATAAAATTGCCGTTTATAATTGTTTTGTTTTCAGTTGATTCGGAAATTTGTATAGTATGTAATTTAGTTTGAAACTGACCAACTTCGATTAAGCTGTTTTTAGTTTCAAACTTCTTTTGTTGTTTGATTATCCATTCAACATTTTTTAAAAGAAATTGAGAAACTTGTGTTGAAGTTACATAAAAAGGGAAAGAAACCCGCACCGAGCGATCGGGTTTAACGCTAATCTTTATATTTTTAGAACGGCGGTTTTTTACAAATGTAACTTCGCCGATTTGCTTAAATTGAACTACTTTAGCAGTCATGCGTTTATAAATAAAAAATCAAAGATATCAATTATGGGAAACAACAAAAAAATGGAGGTTTTTGTCAACCTCACCAAAGCCGACACAGTGGTAGCAATTGAAGAAAAAGTGATGCCGGGAAGCCTTGTTTTTGATTCGCTAAATCCTTTCCCGGGTTATTACCACGAAACTCCAACAAGTACAAAACCAATTTATATTTATATGGTTTTGGCGCAACAATACCCACTTGAAGAAATAATCAGAGCTACCCAAAATATTGAAAAAGAATACAACTGGAATTTTGATGCCGGAAAAGGATACATGACAATTGGCTCTGTATATCTGAATGTGATTAGGGTTCGCCATTTGCCTGAACTTGATATGGTTGCTAAAATTCAGGAAGCTTATGTGAAACAGGGAATTCATTTTTTGATGAATAAAAAGTTAAAAGGAAAACTAGAGGCAACTGTGAAAATTGTAAAATTTCTATATTTTGAAATGCTTGCCGAGGGTATTTATATTAATGCCGACGACCCTACCTTTGCGTATGTTGAAATTCCGAAATACCTTCACCATTCAGCTTTTGTAAAGGTATCAATGGATGTGAAATATAACTGGGACGGGCATGAATTTGACGCAGCAACTGCATCTTTTTATAATAAAGGAATATTGCATGAAACTGTGCGCATACGCTCAGATCAGATGGATTTGGAATATTTGTCTAAAATCAAAAAGCTATACGCCGATAAAATTAGGTAAGTTTCTGATAAAAAATCATTAATAAATCCTTTCGCTTTTATTAACTTTACCCCTTTAAAAATTGATGGTCATTTTTTATACCATCTTTTTAATTTATTATAAACCAACTATTTCCAATGGTAACCAATAAAAATTTATACATAGCGGTTGTTGTTGTAATTTTGATAATTACAATAGGTACTGTACTTTATTTTTCGGGTGCTTTAGTACCGGGCGCTATAAAATCGGGTAATTTTGAAACCGTTACAGTTGATCGTGGTGATGTTATTTCAACAACTCAGGCTGCAGGAATTATCGAATCTGAAAATGAAGTAATACTGCTTAGTCCTGCTAGCAGTATAATCAAAAGTATTTTAAAGGAACCCGGAAACCATGTTCAGGCTGGCGACATAATTTTGCAATTGCAAACCGAACCCGTTTTGGATGATATTGATAAATTGAAAGATCAGTTGGAAATGAAAAGGAACAACCTCGAAAAAAATCAATTGAATGCACAGAGTACAAAACTCGATTTGGATTACAACGAAGAGGTAAAAAGGCTAAAAGTTGTTTCACTGAAAGCTCAGTTATCTGATCAGGAACAACTGCTGGAAGTGGGTGGAATTTCGCCGGCAAGAGTTGAGGAAACCAAGCAGGAAATTACATTGGCCGAAAAAGATCTGGCCATGTTGATCAACAAAAATTCAATCAGATTAAAACAACTGAACGCAGAAGACAGGGGCTTGTACCTTCAGATAAGAATGGATGAAAAGGCTTTGGAAGACAAACAGTTATTGCTTTCAAAAATGAGTGTCCGTGCTCCTTCCGCAGGTATAATTCTTAACATTTCAGGCAGTGTGGGAGAGAAAGTTCCGGCAGATAAAGCGCTGATTACCATGTCTGATTTAAGTTCGTTTAAACTAATTGGTTCGATAAACGAACAGTTTGCAAGACAGCTAAAAACCGGTTCACGGGTTTATGTAACAGTTGAAAATGAAAAACTTGAAGGTTTAATAGGAAACATAACCCCGGTGGTTGAGAATAATAAAGTTCAATTCAATGTTCACCTTGTTGAAAGCAGCCATCCAAAACTTATTGCAAACCAGAATGTTCAGATTCAGATTTTCAATAATAAAAAGGATAATGCGCTGAGGATTAAAAAATTACCTGAATTTGAAAGTGGAAAAACGCAAAAAGTTTTTGTAGTTGAGGGTAATAAAGCTGTTAAAAAGGAAGTTTTGTTTGGAATTATTGGTGATGAATATTGTGAAATACTGTCGGGACTGAAACTTGGTGATGTTGTAATTGCCGAAGAAACAAGTTCAATTCGTCACCTTAATGAAATTGATATTAAATAACATGGTTGTAATGAGACGTCTTGTTTTTTTTGTTTTTAGTTTAATTTCTGGTATAAATACCCTTTTAGCACAAACTGATACTATTAAATTTGTTTTGAGCCTCGAAGATGTTATTGATATGGCAATTACCCAATCTTCTGCTGTAAAATATGTTCAAAACACCAATGTAAATTACTATTGGAGATACCGGAATTATAAAACCCAATTTAGGCCGCAGCTTGTGTTGAACAGTGATTTGCCTAATTACAATAATACCACTCAACCTATAACACAACCTGACGGGAGTATCCAGTTTAAGCAGGTTTCAAATCTTGCAGCATCGGCCAATTTATCATTGAACCAATCAATTCCGGCGTTGGGAACTTATATTTATGCAAGTACTTCAGCTTATGGAATCCGCAACCTGAACCTAAGCGAAACAAGTTTTTCAGGTTCACCATTTGTAATTGGTTTTACCCAACCACTTTTTGGTTACAACTGGATGAAATGGTACAAAATGACCGAACCTATGGTTTATGATGAAGCCCAAAAACGTTTTATTGAAGATATTGAGCAGATCTCTTTAAATGCAACTTACCGGTATTTCACTTACCTTTCAGTACAAACAAATTTTACGCTTGCTGAAAACAACCTGAGAAATAGCCTTGATAATTTAAGAATTTCTCAAACCAAAAAAGAATTGGGCCAGATCTCAGAGAATGATTTTTCAAGAATTGAACTTTCAGTATTAAATGCTCAAAAATCACTAAACCAGGCGAGTATGGAATTGAAAAACGCTGATTTTGAATTACGTACTTATATTGGTTTAAAGGAAGAGCGTCAATTGGAATTAATAATACCGCTAAAAATGACGCTTTTTGATATTAATCCGAAACTGGCGTTGGAAAAAGCAAAGGAAAACCGCAAAGAAACTACCTACTACCAACGTCGCTTGATTAATGCTGACCGTGACCTGGCTCAGGCAAAAAGTACAACTGGAGTTGCTGCCACTTTACGCGGAAGTTTTGGGCTGTCAAACAGTGCTGAGGATTTTTTTGGCGTGTATGACAACCCTCAAAAAGACCGCACGCTGAGAGTTTCATTAAGTGTCCCAATTCTCGACTGGGGAAAATCAGCTTCAACGGTGAAGCTGGCTGAAACAGAGCGGGAACTGACAATTTTCGATGTAAACAAAGATATTGAAGAATTTAACCGCGAGATTGTGGTTCAGGTTGAGCAGTTTAGTTTACTTAAAGACCAGCTCAAAACTGCAAATGAAGCCGACAGAGTTGCGGGTAACGGATATTTAATTGCCCTGCGAAAATTCCAAAATGGCGAGTTAAGCATTACCGATTTGAACATTGCGCTTCAGGAACGAGACAAAGCTAAGCGAGATTATATATATTCAATCCGGTCGTACTGGGTTGCTTATTACCAGTTACGGATTTTTACTTTGTATGATTTTGAAAAAAATGCAAATATTACTTATGGAAACCCGATGTTGTAAAAGACCTTTTTGTAGAAGATTACAAAAATCATGAATTATTGAAAATCAATTGAATAATTTAGCAGGCAAAATCAAATAATCAAAAACCAATGGAAAAGTTAAAATTTATGAGACCGGCTACTATTTTTTTAATATCCATTCTAACTATAGTGATTATAATATCCTGTGGAAATGATGATGAAGTCCCCCCAGAATATGTAGGAAAATGGGTAACTGAAAAACCTATTCCGGGTACACATGGATTTTTTAGTGTTAAATATTACCTCGAATTGACACAAAATGATTTTAAGGAAACTTTTGGAACCCCATATTCTTCTGACACCCAAATTAGTTTAGAAGGTACTGTTTCTGTTTCAGGAAATATTTTAAAACTGATCATTCATAAATTAAGTATTTCAAATTATGATTCGACTTCAGGAGCAGTCTCCGAACCTTATGAAACGCGAACTTATAAAGATGAGGATTTTGGCTCTGAATTCAATTATGTAAGGATAACAAGTAACCATGAAGTTGAATACAGTTTTGTTGACGGAAAACTAATCCTTAAAGTTGATGAAAATTTGGATGGAATATATTCAGAAAGTGAGGAGTATATTTATTCTAAACAGTAATCTCCCAATATTTTCTCCAACAAAAAAGCCCGGAAAACCCGGGCTTTTTTGTTGATATTATTTTATTAATACAATTCTCTTTATTCTTTTTCCACTACTTAGGAGAGTTTATCCAAGTTAATCGGTAGATTAGGAGAGATTTTTCTTACTTCACTTCACCATTTGCAATCAGCCATTCCGCAATTTGAACGGCATTCAAAGCTGCAC
>DAOPKR010000037.1:0-21054 GCA_035391305.1 Draconibacterium sp. | reverse complement strand
ACTTCACCATTTGCAATCAGCCATTCCGCAATTTGAACGGCATTCAAAGCTGCACCTTTTTTAATCTGGTCGCCAACACACCAAAAAGTTAAGCTATTTGGATCGGTAACGTCCTTTCTGATCCTTCCAACATAAACGTCATCTTTGCCCGAAACAAAAAGTGGCATTGGATATTGTTTTTCAGCGGGGTTATCAACTACAGTTAAACCTTCAGCTTTTGAAAATGCTGTTTTTACTTCTTCTACTGAAAGTGGTTTTTCTGTTTCAACCCAAATGGCTTCTGAATGGGCCCGGGCAACCGGAATACGCACACATGTTGCGCTTACTTCAGCTTCAGTGTGCATTATTTTTTTTGTTTCCCAGTTCATTTTCATCTCCTCTTTTGTATAGTCGTTTTCTAAAAAAACGTCGATATGAGGAATAATATTCATTGCCAACTGATAAGGAAATTTTTGAATAGTAGGTGTTTTTCCTTCGGCAACTTCCTTTACCTGGTTTTCGAGCTCAGCAATTCCCTGCGCTCCTGCACCGCTTGCAGCCTGATAAGTAGCAACCCTGATGCGTTTAATTTTCGATAAATTGTCAATTGGTTTTAGGGCAACAACCATTTGAATGGTTGAACAATTTGGATTGGCAATAATATTGCGTGGCCTGTTTTTTGAATCTTCAGGATTTACTTCGGGAACAACCAGCGGCACATCGTTATCATAACGAAAAGCGCTTGAGTTGTCAATCATTATCGCACCGTATTTTGTAATTGTTTCTGCAAATTCTTTCGAAATACCTGCCCCGGCCGATGTCAATGCAATGTCGATATCTTTAAAATCGTCACCGTGTTTCAATTCTTTTACAACAAGCTTTTTCCCTTTGAATTCATATTCATTTCCGGCACTTCGGGCCGAACCAAACAAAACCAACTCGTCCATCGGAAAATTCCGCTCTGCAAGAACTTTGAGGAACTCTTGACCTACTGCGCCACTTGCACCAACAACTGCAACTTTCATTTCTAAATTCTTTTAAAATATTATGTAATAGCTATCTTTAAATCGGGCCAAAGTTAGTATTTTGCTTCTAATTGTAAATGTGATGATTAGCAATATTCGAAAATTTTTAATATTCTTTTGTCTTTTATTTTCATCCTCAGCTCAAGCGCAGGAAATTTGGCGTGAAAGTTTTTCGGTTGCCAATAAAGGAATCTGGGGTAGTGAAAACGGAGCAATTCAATCTGATTTTTCAGAAATAACCAACTGGCATTTGGAATTTGCAGACGTTAAAGTACAAAATGACAACGATTATGCAAAAACAGTCAGCACTTCGGGAGGAAGGTTTGAAGTGGTTGATATTTCGGGGGAAGTTGTTTGGATAAGCGAACCAATCGATATTTCCGAATATTTAAAAGTTGACATCAAACTCACTGCTTCTGAAACTGGAAGTAACACAAATAACAGTTTGAAATATTTGAAAGCTTTTTACAAGTTGAATGAAGGTGATGAAATTCAGTTTGGCATCAATGGAGAAAACCTTGGAAACTGGGGTTCAGCAATAGCAGAACAAAAAGGATTGGTTGGCGAAACGTTGCAAATTATTGTTCGCATGGCAAACGATTATTCGGCAGACAAAGTAATTCTTGATGAAATAATAGTTACTGGAGAGGAAAAGCCTTTGGAACCAATCGGAATCGGTGATATTTTAATAAGCGAAGTACTGTTTAACCCGGTTTCCGGAGGAAATGATTATGTTGAGATTTATAACAATTCGGCAAAAGAAATCTTAATCAGCCGCTTGTATCTGGCATCGCGCGACAATGATTTGAAATTGACGCAGGTTTATCCGCTTTCAACTTTAAAAAAGAACTTTTTACCAGGCGGCTATCTTGCACTTACAAAAGATACAAATGGTGTTTTCCCATGGTTTGATATTCAGTGCCGTACATGCTTTTTGCAAATGCCAAAATTTCCTTCTTTCAATAATGATTTTGATTATGTGGTTTTACTTGATGAGAAAATGCAGGTGATTGATGAACTTTTCTATACTGAAAAAATGCACCATATTTTGCTGGCAGAAGAAAAGGGAATTTCGCTCGAACGAATTTCGTTTACACAAAAAACCAATGACTTTACAAACTGGCATTCAGCTTCAACAACTTCTGGTTATGGAACCCCTGGTTACGAGAATTCCCAGTTTGAAATTGAAGATATTTCTGCGCCAAATATAGTTTTTACACCGGAATCATTTTCACCTAATTTTGATGGTTATAATGATGAATATAAAATTCAATACACGTTGGATAAACCTGGTTTTGTTGCCAACATTTCTATTTTTGATGCTACCGGAAAATTTGTAATGAAACTTGTGAATAACGAGATTTTAGGTACAAGCGGAACAATTGAATGGAATGGAAAAGATCAGACCGGGCAACTAAAAAGTATCGGTGTTTATATTGTTTTAGTTGAAATATTTAATACTGCCGGGGAAGTTTTCCGATATAAGGATGGAGTGGTTTTAACTGATGTTTTGGAATAAAAACCGGTTTTAACCGCAATTAAAAACAACTATTGGAAGTTATGAAGTCCGATTTATTTTAACGCCAGTTTTTTCACTTTTTCCCAAACTCCGTCGTCCACCGGAATTCCCAATTCCATATTTTCTTTTCGCGTTCTTAGCGACTTTTCTCCCGGGTAAAATATTTCACTATTTCCTTCAGCAAGTTCCGATGATTTAATTTGCCGAATAGTTTCAGAAACAATATTATCAATAAATTTCTGAGTATTAAATTTTAATGGATCAATGGCAATAAAAACCTGATTACAACTGCCGCAACTGCCTTTTCCGGCTTTATCAATTCCGGCAGTTGATAGCCCGTTTGAAAGGAGTGCCGAAATAATATCAAGCAAAATTGCAAAGCCTGAACCTTTCCAATATCCGGTTGGTAAAATTCTCCAGCTTTCTTCAATTGGTCCGGGAATATCGGTCAAATTTCCCTCTTTATCAAAACCTCCTGGAAAGGGAAGTTTTTCATTTTTCAGCCTTGTTACCTGAAGTTTTCCATAAGAATATTGTGACATTGCCATGTCTAAAACTACATTCCCATTTTTATGCGGAACAGCCATAATAAATGGGTTATTGCCAATCCCTATTGATTTTGCTCCCCAGGCAGGCATGCACGATTCAGTGTTTGTCCAGCAAATGGCAATAAAACCTTTATCTGCAGCCTGCCAGCCATAACTGCCACCACGCATCCAGTGAGTTGTGTTGTTTAAGGTTACCAGCCCCAATCCAAATTTCTTCGCTATTTCGGTTGCACGGTTCATGGCAAAACGGGCATTCAAAATTCCGGGGCCTAAATTTCCGTTATATATTTCCAAGGAACCCAAATTATTTTGAAGACTTGGTTCAGCATTTACATCTACCCAGCCTTTTAAGATGTAATCGACAAATCGTTCAACTCGATTTAACCCATGGGAATAAACTCCGTCCCGACTGGATTCAGTATGAATTTGTGCACAAATATCGGCTTTTTCGCCTGGCATGCCTGCATTTACAAACGCCGATTTAATTGTCGCTTTCATCTCATCAAATGATATCCTTGTCATTTTTAGCTGTTATTAAGTTTATAATTGATAAAGTTAACAGATACTTTTTATCGAAAGAAAAATTGTCATAAAAACAAAGGGAACCCAGATTTTAACTGAATTCCCTTTTATATTTTTTCAATATTATAAAATTACACCAATATTTTAGTTGTAAGATTATCGATGCTGATTCCGATTGCTTCGAAAGGTTTTCCCATACCCTGGTTGTCGTCTTCTACAAACATATATTTCATTCCGGCAGTTTCCCGTGCATCCCAAATTCTTTTGAAATCAATCAATCCTGAACCAACTGAAGTTATATCATTTTTGATAACTTCATAAAATGGATCACTTTTTTGAGACATATCTTTGAAATGGAACAATTGGAACCTGCCCGGGTATTTGTTAAACATTTCAACCGGATCTTGTCCGGCTTTGGTTGCCCAGTACATATCCAGTTCCATTGTTATTAGATTTGGGTCCATTTCGGGCATAAAAATGTCGTAGTATGGTACAATACCATCTAAAGTAGCAAATTCAAAATTGTGGTTGTGATATCCGAACTGAATTCCCACTTCTTTCATTACTTCTCCTACCTGATTCCAGTCGGCAATCATTTTTTTATAAGATTCAATATTGCGGTTCACTTCTTCAACCCATGGTTGTACACAATATTTTACTTCAAGTACGGCATGGTCATCCGCCATTTTTTTGGCACTTTCCAGAGTTATACCGGCAGCCTCAACACTTGTATGGCTACTAATAATATCCATACCCAAATCAGTTACAATCTTTTTAAATTCAGCAGGAGCATAACCGTAAAATTTACCATCTGCATAATTAGCTAATTCAACATTTTTATATCCCAAATCTGAAATCTTTTTCAAGGATTCCAAAACATCAGCAGCCATTGCATCTCGAATAGTATAAAGCTGTAAACCAACGCCAAAACTCTTTTTATCGACAGTAACTGCTTCGGTAGGTTTTGCTTTCGGTTTACAAGCCATAGGACCTAAAGCAATTACTCCTAATGCTCCGGCAGTTGAAATCTTTAGAAAATCTCTTCTTTTTTGATCAGTTTTCATAGTAATTATTAGTTTTTAAAAAATTAATTTTTGCTACTTTGATTTTAAGAGGATAAAAATAATGCAATACTGTTATTGTGCGCACTTAAATCAGGAATTTTTATATTTTTGCGAAAAATTTATTGTCCTGTGGTGTAATTGGCAACACGTCTGACTCTGAATCAGAAGAGTCCAGGTTCGACCCCTGGCAGGACAACAAGAAAGGGAAAGAGTTTCAAAAAATATTTGAAACTCTTTCCCTTTTATTCACTGTAAAATGTCCTGGATATAAGGCTATATCAAAAAATCAGAACAGAAAATAATACTTAGTTACTTTTGGTAACAAAACTATTTAATAGGAGTAAATTGAACATAATCCCAAAAAAGCATTCCGTTAACAATATTCCGCAGTGTTATAGTATGCTCTGCTGTTGTAGGGAAATCAACTTCGCCAATTACCTGTAAACCTGCACTGCCACCTGTTCCGCCATAAGCACCTTCATAAACATAAGGAGTTGCAACTCCATCGATATATGCTACAAGATTGGTTATATCTCCCCAGTTGGGCTGAAATATTGAAACTGTATATTTACCCTTCATCACTTTTGGAAATGTTATTGAAATTTTCCACCAGCCATTCATACTTAGTACATCCCGGTTTATATTGTCATTTTTCAGATTGTAATAATATAATAGGTAATCACCTTCCCATTTAATTTTTGCAAACTGATTTTCATCTTTCATCCACCTGTAATAGTATTTGGTATAATAGTCACCTTGTTTCAGATCAAAAAAGTCAGTAGTTTCGAATATTACAGTAGCCGGTTGAGGTTCTACAACTGGTAAAATATCATTAATTGCATGCAGTGCTCCATTTTTAGCAGGCGTATTTGACGCAGGAATTACAAAACCTGTGTAAGCTTTGGTTTTGTTATCCATATTAATTTTATAATCATTATCAACGGTAATAAATACATTATTATCTCTTGAAAGAATTGGATATAAAGTTGTATTTAGTTCAGAAAGATAATGACTACCGTTTAAACAGTGATATTCCATATATCGGTAAAATGGATTTTGCAGATAAGTAATGCTGTCACGATTGGCCCCACACCATTTTATTAAATCCTCAACATTATAAATTCCATATCTGTTGTAAACTGTATCCGGAACTGCTAATAATGTAAATCGGGTACGGGCGGTTTTATTTCCATATGGAAAATCAATAATTTGCAAAGTATCTTTTAATCCACTTATGTTCAGTCCATCAGAAAAAATTTTATAGGAAGGATCGGATGAAACTAAACTATAAATATCTTTTGTTACCGGATCCATAACTTTGTCAATTTCATGAATGTACCCGTTTGCTGTATTAATATCTCTGTCAATAATTCGTGAGAATTTATTTACTATTATTTCCGATCCATCAAATTCTGTAACAACATAATCTCCTAAAGCATTTGTTTCTCTTAATGCTCCCAATCCAAAATCACCAGTAGGTATTCCATTATTGATAATGTGATTGCGAATTAAGTCACTCTTGAATGAATCACTAAAATCATCAAGTGAATTAACATTCTTGAGTTTGTAATAGGCAAACATTGCATCATTATTTGGTAAAAATACAGTAAATGGCCCCCTAACATTTAATAATGATTTCATTCCGGTTTCGTTCATAAGTTTATCAAACTCTGAATACTCATCCGGATTATTGGCTATATAATCACCTGCAAGCTGTTCCTGAGATTTTGCTTTCCACATTTGAGGTTCCTCTGTGCAGAATGTAATAGTAAAAGCTAAAGATAAAAGAAGAATGTATCGCAATTTCATACCGGTTATAAATTAGTTTATAAAAGAAAATCGTACTTTTAAATGATTCTCAGATTAGTTATACAAAAAAATAATTAAAATTTCAAATTTTAATAAACCGTAAAACTAAGGAAAAATTCAATCTAAATTTCAGATTTCATTTAGAAATAGGTTGAAGAAAATAAAGTTGCTAAATGTTGCATACTTTAAATTTCGGCATTAAAATGCTCATTTCTGTATTCGAAATTTGAATTTATTTGGAAAATGAAAAAAAGGAAGGGGAAAGAACTATGGACGCTTTTTGAAGATGATAGATGATTGATGATTTACAAACCCCTTAATATAAAACCAATCATAAATACAGAAGTTACTTTCCCCTTTAATAGTGTTATATAATCAATATTTAAGCCAATATTTTTCTCTCCTGATTACCAGGGTAATACATTTTATTATTGTTTTATACATTCCTTAATTGGGAATAAATCTTTAATTAAATCCCATTTTAAAACCCAATTTCAAAAAATTCGTAAGAATATTTTGATAGTGAAACGCAATAATTTAAAAAATATTTTGATTTTAAATTATTATTTCATAAATTAGCATAAAAAGAGTAGAATATCTTATTTCATTACTGGGATTAGTTTTATAAAGGGGTTTGTAAAATTTTCTATCCATCCAAAAGCGTCTGAAAAAATTCTACTCTTTTTTATTTTTAGTGAAGTTTTATAAATGTATAACAAGGGTAACTTTTTTGTAGAATATTATAAAACAGAATAGGAAATTAAAACATTAATTTCCTTCTATTTCGAAATCACGTAATACATAGCTGTAGTAAAAAAGTCCCTGACCCAAGGAACGGAAGAAACAAAATTGGTTTGTTCACAGGGTTTTAGGCCAAACTTGGTTTCGTAGTTTGGATTGATAAACCAGAAAACACGTTTATCAATACTATAATTTTCGCTTTTTAAAATTCGTTCAAATCGTTCAATTGAAATCCCTGTATCTTTTATTTCGAGAAGAGCTGTAATTGTCCCTTCATTTTCGCCAAAAACTTTTAAAGTCAATTTGAATATACTTCTGGGAAGCAGATGGAACCACGGAAGTACTGAAAGAACTTTACTTCTGCAAATCTGTTGATGACCGCCAAATGGATTTTGCCATGGTGGAAAAGCAAGAAAAAATTTACCCTGTGGCTTAAGGAATTCTTTTACAAACTTTAAAAATATTTCCTGGTTAGGGATATGTTCAATTACGTCGCGCATAATTATCACATCGTATTTTTTGTCGGGATTTACCTTGTAAATATCTTCGCAAACTAATGTAAGGTTTTCCCGATTGGGGTGATCTTTGTAAAATGTTTTAGCGAGTTCAATCCTTCCGCAGGAAATATCAATTCCTGTGGCTTTACATCCCATATCAACAAAAGGTTTCAGATTTCCAGCTTCAGCACAGCCTATTTCGAGTACAGTTGTTTCACTGTTTAATTTCACTAAATCAGAAATAAACGGAACCACAAATTTTTGAGAAGTCAAACCTTGTTCATTAAAATATTGTTCCTTGTTTTTGTGGCGTTCCTGCATAAAATGTGATTGGCTTAAATATTTGCAACTCTTTGTAAATTGGCAATATCAAGATATTTTATTTTCCGGCCCTGTAATTCAATAAGCTTGTCCTGTTTAAATTCAGAAAGCAGACGAATGACCGATTCAGTAGCTGTCCCAACCATGTTTGCCAATTCTTCACGTGTAAGCGAAATTTGTAGTGTATTTTGGTTATCGAGTTCAAAATTTTCTTTTAAAAGCAGAAGAACTTCTGCAAGGCGTTCACGTACGGTTTTTTGTGCTATATCAGTAATGTAATCATTGGCTTCACGAAGCTCTCTGCACACAATCTGTAACATGTGGTGCGAAAACTGCCAGTTACTTTGAATCAGGAAAAGCAAAGTTTGATAAGGAACATGGCACAAAACAGCTTCATCGATTACTTTTGCTGTGGTGCATGCCAATTCCTGGCTCAGCAAAGAGCGGTACGCGATAATTTCGCCCCTTTTGGCAAACCTGATGATTTGTTCTTTACCGTCGATTCCTGTTTTAAAAATTTTTATAATACCACGGGTAACGCAGTAAAAACCGGTTAAACGGCTACCTTCCCGATATATTACAGTTGATTTTTTATACACCGAGCAGGTTTTATCAAAATTTAACCTTCCAAATTCTTCCTCTGTCAATTTATTGAACAACTGAAATCCACTTAAATCGGTTTCTTGTTCGGTTGGCCTGTTCATTGCACTTCTCATCTTTTTTGTTTGAATGAATAAATTATAAACAATTCCCTTTTTTAACGTGTTTAAAGATACAATTTCACGATTTAAAAAAAACTATTTATAAAGGCAGTTATATGCACTACATTTACGCTGCAAAATAAATGAAAACTATTTAAATAACTGGTATAATATGAAACATGTAGTTGATATGGCCTGGACAGACAAAGTTGCATTCGAAGGCGACATGGATGGGCATAATGTAATTGTAGATGCGACAGAAGAATCGGGTGGTAGCGACCTTGGACCGCGACCCAAAAAACTTATGCTTACAGCACTTGCCGGTTGCACGGGCGTAGATGTGATTATGATTTTAAAAAAAATGAAGGTTGTTCCTGATGCTTTTAATGTGATTGTTGAAGCTGAAGTAACTGATGAGCATCCGAAACATTACTATAAAATGAAGGTGATTTATCAGTTTAAAGGAAAGGATTTACCGATGGATAAATTGGAAAAAGCGGTAAAATTATCTGAAACAACTTACTGTGGAGTAACTGCTGTGTACCGAAAAGCCATGGAAATGGAAACTGAAATTCGAATAATAGATTAAAGTCCTGAACACAATTGTACATAAAGCTTCACAACGCGTTATTGCAGATCTTGGTTGGCTGAAAGAAGCACATTCATTAAGTTTTGCTAATTACTTTGATAATGAATTAAAATCAATTCCGAAAAATTTCAATTTATACAAAGCAACACCAATCACATTGATTCAGTAGTTAATCGGCAAATACCAAAAGAGAGGATTTGTGTGCAGGACATAACATTTTCTGATTAAAATGAAGCCTTAAATATTAAAGGTAAATTTATCGTATTCATTTTTGAAACAAATTTATACATAGATTTTGTCATGAAGTTTCAATAACCACATTCTCTTTTTTACCGTATTAAAATTTAATTTTCAGTTTTTATAATCAATTTCTGTAAACAATGTTAAAATCAATAAATCCGACTACAGGAAAAACTGTTAAAACCTACGAAACACATACTGAAAAAGGTATAGAAAAAATAATTAATTCGGTTGATAAATCCTGGAATATTTGGCGGCAATCATCATTTTCGGAGCGTGCAACTGCCCTTCAAAATCTTTCGACACTGTTAAGAAGCAAAAAAGAAGAACTGGCTTTGTTAATGGCGATTGAAATGGGAAAGGTAATAAATGAGGGTATTTCAGAAATTGAGAAATGCGCCTGGGTTTGCGAATATTATGCCCAAAATGCAGAGAGTTTTCTTGAAAATGAATTCATTCAAACTGAAGCAAATCGCTCATTTGTTTCATACCAGCCAATTGGGACAATATTGGCGGTTATGCCCTGGAATTTCCCCTTTTGGCAGGTTTTCAGGTTTTTGGCACCAACTTTAATGGCCGGAAATACAGCAGTTTTAAAACATGCAAGCAATGTTCCGGGTTGTGCAGTAGCTATTGAAGAACTTGTGCGCGAAGCCGGTTTTCCTGAAAATGTATTCCGAACTTTGTTGATCGGTAGTAATTTGGTTGAAAATGTAATCAGACACAATGCTATAAAAGCTGTGAGTTTAACCGGAAGTACTTCTGCCGGGAAAAGTGTGGCATCAATTGCAGGAAGTGTGCTTAAAAAATGTGTTTTGGAATTGGGCGGAAGCGATCCATATTTGATACTGGAAGATGCTGATTTGGAAGCAGCGGCCAAAATCTGTGCAAAAAGCAGGTTGTTAAATGCCGGGCAAAGTTGCATTGCAGCAAAACGTTTTATTGTTGTTGATGAAGTGTATCCTGAATTTCTTGAGCATTTTACCCACGAGATGAATACCGCACATTTTGGCGATCCTTGTGAAAGTGAAATTACGATGGGGCCAATGTCAAGAATTGATTTGCGTGATGAACTCCACAAACAGGTTATCGATTCAGTTAAAAAAGGTGCTGAGATTATTCTGGGTGGAGAAATTCCAAACCGAAAAGGTGCATTTTATCCGCCAACAATTTTGGAAAATGTAAAACCGGGGATGCCCGCTTATGATGAGGAATTATTTGGTCCGGTTGCTGCTGTAATTCGTGTTAAAGATGAAAAAGAAGCAATAAAAACTGCCAACGAAACAACATTTGGGCTTGGAGCAGCAGTATTTACGAAAGACTTAAAAAGAGGTGAAATGATTGCCGAATTTAAACTTGAAGCAGGTTGTTGCTTTGTAAACGATTTTGTAAAATCAGACCCTCGGTTACCATTTGGCGGAATTGGCGAAAGTGGCTATGGTCGTGAGCTTTCAACCCAAGGAATCAAAGAATTTATGAATGTAAAAACAGTGGTAGTAAAATAGTTTTTGTAGATTTGAAAAAAATGTTTTGATCTGTCAATTCATTCCGGCTTTCTAAAAAGTCAAAAATTATTAATCAACTAAAACCTGTATCAATGAAAAAATTGTTTTTGTTATCAACGGCAGTTGTGCTTTTGATTGCTTCCTGTTCCGTTCAGAAAAACCCTGAGCGCCAAATCAATTTCAATGATGACTGGAAATTTGTCAGAACTGATATTCCAGGCGCAGATCAGCTTGGTTTTGATGATACTTCATGGCGGGTGCTTGATTTACCGCACGATTACAGCATTGAAGATTTACCTGAAAAAAAGGAAGTAAAACAAATTGGGCCTTTTTCTGAAGAAAGTGCAGGTGGGCCTTCAACAGCACACACGGTTGGCGGAACTGCATGGTATAGAAAGCATTTTGTTTTGAATAAAGAGGATAACGGAAAAATAATAAAAATACTTTTCGATGGGGTTTACATGAATGCCGATTTTTGGATAAACGGTATTCACTTAGGAAATCATCCGTATGGGTACACTGCTTTTGAATACGATTTAACAAAATATCTTAATCAAACCGGAAAGGAAAATGTTTTAGCCGTTCAGGTAAAAAACCAGGGAAAAAACTCGCGCTGGTACAGCGGTTCCGGAATATACCGAGATGTTGCATTGATTAAAACAAACCCGGTTTATATAAATAATTGGGAAAATTACATTTCCACGAAACTGGTTACTAATGAAAAAGCTGCTTTAAAAATTGAAACTTCGGTGGTAAATTCCGAAGATCAAAAACATGATATCACAATAAAAGCTGAAATTTTTGATCCTGCCGGAATACTTGTCACAACTTCTGAAAATCTGCTGGATTTGCCGGCTTCAAACAATAGAAGGCAATTAATTGAACTTGAGGTTGAAAGCCCACAACTTTGGTCGCTTAATAATCCAAATTTATATACAGCAAAAATTCAGCTTAAAAAAAGTGGGAAAACCGTTGATGAGACTACTGAAAAGTTTGGTATTCGCACCATTAATTTCTCTTCGGAGAGTGGATTTTTATTAAATGGCGAAAATGTATTATTAAAAGGCGGCTGCATGCACCACGACAACGGCGCGCTGGGGTCGGCAACCTTTAAAACAGCTGAATACCGCAGAGTTAAAGTGATGAAGGAGAATGGGTTCAATGCAATCAGGACTTCGCACAACCCACCTTCAAAACATTTTCTCGATGCGTGTGACGAACTGGGAATGCTGGTAATAGACGAATCATTTGACCAGTGGCAAAAACCCAAAAATCCGCAGGACTACAATTTGTATTTCGATGAATGGTGGGAGAAAGATTTAGAATCGATGGTGAAACGAGATCGCAATCACCCCTCTGTAATCATTTGGAGTGTAGGAAACGAAATTCAGGAACGGGCCGATTCATCGGGGCTGGAGATTTTTAGAAAGCTGAAAAGCAAAATCCTTGAACTCGACAAAACACGACCGGTAACTCAGGCTATTTGCAGTTTTTGGGATAATCCGGGCAAAACCTGGAATGACACCGAAAATATTTTTGCACAAATGGATGTTGATGGCTACAACTACCAATGGAAACAATATGAACCCGATCATGAAAAATTCCCGGAAAGAATAATGATTGGCACCGAATCGATTGCAATGGAGGCTTTCGAAAATTGGCAACAAGTTGAAAAGCATGCTTATGTAATAGGCGATTTTGTTTGGACAGGCATGGATCATTTTGGTGAATCGGGAATTGGAAGCACACATTTTGACAATGAAACAGTTAACGGACTTCCGGGCTGGCCCTGGTTTATTAATAATAGCGGCGATATCAGCATTTTGGGATTTAAAAAACCACAAATGTATTTTCGCGATGTGGTTTGGGGAAACAGTGATTTGGAAATACTTGTTCATGCGCCAATTCCTGCCGGTAGAAAGGAAATTATAAGTTTTTGGGGCTGGCCTGATGAGATAAAAAGCTGGAACTGGGAAGGTAATGAAGAAACACCGCTTAAAGTTTCTGTTTATTCCCGTTGCGATGAAATTCGAATGGAGTTAAACGGGAAGGAAATTGGCGCCAAAAAAGTTTCTGAAGAAACCAAACTGACTGCACAATTTGATGTGCCTTATCAACCCGGTGAACTTGTAGCAATTGGTTCAAAAGAAGGGAAAGAAGTTTCAAGGCAAACATTAAAAACCACAGGTGCGCCGGTTCAAATAAAAATTACTGCTGAACAGAATGTGTTGCCAGCCGGACAAAATGATTTGGTTTATTTCAATATTGAAATAGTTGACGAATTCGGGATGGTTGTTCCAAATGCTGAAAATAAAATTGAATTCGAAATTTCAGGTCCATGTAAATTACAGGCCGTGGCAAATGAAAACCCAAAAGATATGCACAGTTTCCAGCAACCTTTTGTTAATGCTTTTCGGGGGAGATGTCAGCTAATTGCACGGTTAACCGAATTAGACGGGGAAATTTTTATTGCAGCAAAGTCAGAAGGTTTGAAAAGTGGGGAAGTTAATGTTTTAGCAAAATAAATTTGTTCAATTCCTTTAAATTGAATAACAACGGGAAAACACATTAATTTGAATGTGCAGTATTTTCAATGCCAAACAAATTTGACGGTTTTTGTTTGAATGTGTCGTTGAATGAGTAAACCAAAAAAACGGTAAAAGCTATAAATGCCAAAACAATGAGCAGCTGGGTTACAGAAGTTTTCTGTATTTCGTGCCTCGATTTTATGTCGCAAACCTCACCGGGACAATATTGGGCTTTTTCTTTGTAAACAAGTGAATAAAATTTACAGCCAATGCAAATTCCAAAAGCTGATTCGAACAAAAGAAAGATGAGGCAAATTAAACAAATAAGACCGGAAATCGGACTGTAGGAATTAACGATCACCACAAGCACAAGCATAATTGCAGCCAGAACTATCCCAATTATCCATGCAAACTTTTTTTGTTTTGCACCAACATACTCAGGATTTTGGTTCCGAACTATCAACCGCCCAATAATTAAAGTGGGTGCAAATTTCGGGTTTACAAAAACACGGATAACAAAATCGGTTAGAAATAAGATAATCGCATATTTCAGCAAGGTAAAATCGGCTTTCAGTATGGCAATAAGAATGGATAAAAACATTAGAACAAACAAAATACCGGCGGCTGCTCTTATTTCACGCTCGTTTAAAACAGGAATATTATATCCCTCAACTTTTTCTCCAAAACCAAATACTTTACCCATTTCAGTTTCTTTAATCGATTTGCGGCCAAATTTAGAAGATTTTTCTTAATACACCGATTGTAATTAAAATATGGTATTTCGAAATTGAGAGCTTGAAAAAAATGATCTGAAAACAAACTGCTAATTCATTAAAATTATCTTCAATGCATGTGCATAATCGCTGGGCTTTTCTAAAGGATATTTTACAATTAATCCAGAATCAGTTTGTTTCCACGCTGGTTTTTCAGTAGCGCCAAGCAGTTCAACTGAGGCAACTTTCATATCGCTGCCAATGGATTGAATTGTAATTTCATTTTCAGGCCAGGCAAGTGAAATTGCAAACAGTGTGTCGCCTTTTGCTGTAAAACGTATATCCTGTGCGGTGTAAGCTGTTTCTTCATTGTCGGTAAAAGCGCCGGCGGTGCCCTGCTGGGTTCCTTCTCCGGCAACTTTCCACGGACGGGTTCCGTAAATTGCATCACCGTTTACCGCAAGCCAATTGCCAATCTGTAACAATACTTCCTGCTGGCCTTCGGTAATTGTACCATCCGGCCGTGGACCGATATTCAGCAGCAAATTGCCGTTTTTGCTTACAATATCAACTAAATCATCTATTATTTGGTTGGGCGATTTGTTCTCTTCGCCTTCAATATAACCCCATGATTTTTTACCTACCGAAGTATCGGTTTGCCAGGGGAACGGGCGGGCAGTTTCCGATTTTCCTCGTTCAATATCAAAAACTTGAATATTATCGCCATAACCAAATTTTGTGTTCACAACCACTTCTTTGTTCCAGTCGATTGCACTGTTGTAGTAATAAGCCATAAACTGATAAAAAGTAGGTTGAAACGGGTATTTTCCAACTGTCCAGTCGAACCACATTAACTCGGGCTGGTACAAATCAACCAGCTCGTAGGTATGTTCGAGCCAGCTTTTTTTCGAATGGTCGTTAAAACCCGCACCCTCGGGGCAATCCAATGTTTGGCCTCCTGGTTCTTCCAAGCATTCACCATAAAGAGAGCTGAATTTTCCGGTTTGAACATCTGATGGGAATTTCATTCCACCATTGTAAAACCACGCATTTTCAGCCCGGTGGATTGACAACCCAAAATGCAGGCCGAGTTCGTCAGCCGCCTTTTTTAGTTCTCCGGTAATATCCTTCATCGGCCCCATATTTACTGAATTCCATTCGTTTACAGTACTTGCATATAGCGAAAACCCGTCATGATGTTCGGCTACCGGCACAACATATCTGGCACCGGCTTTTTTAAAAAGCGAAACCCAATCGTTTGCATTAAATTTTTCGGCTTTGAACATGGGTATAAAATCTTTATATCCAAATTCTGTTTGCGGCCCGTATTTTTCGATATGATGGTTGTAAACCCTGCTGTCTTTCAAATACATTTCCCGCGGATACCATTCGTTGCCAAAAGCCGGAACTGAATAAACTCCCCAATGAATAAAAATTCCAAATTTAGCATCACGAAACCACTCGGGTATTTGATAATTTGCCGCAATTGATGCCGAATCGGGATGAAATATTTCGGTTCCATTTAACGACTTAAATGTATCGGTTTTGGGCTTGTATGATTGTTTCCCTGAATTACATCCAAACATTATAATAACCAGAAACATTGAGATTATGACGGAAAAGTTTTTCATTTTTTACAGGTTTATATTTTTGTGATTGTGAGCTAAGGTAAGAAAATTTGATTGAAAAAGTCAGAGCTTGGATTAATGAACAAAGTTGGGATAAAGTAATGTTTTACTTACATATTTAGTTGAATAAAAGAAATGCAATTCAAAATGTATGTTTAAGTCTGAAAAGGTTTGTATTCATAAATACTCAGTTAAAAAATAGCCTGTAAAATTTTTGTCTCTTTTTATAAATCTTACTTTTACAGCCACATTTTTTTGATTCATAGTGAATGACAGTTGTTTCAGAGGTCATAGAACCTATAAATATTAACGGAGAACGTGCTACTTTTTCGAACCAAAAGTATGGTTTGCATGAGAAAAATGTTTTTGATATTTGGCTGGCCAAAGCAGAAAAACCAACACCGCTCGTGATTTATATTCATGGTGGCGGGTTTGTAGGTGGCGATAAATCGAAGTATTATCAATCCCAGGACTGGCCTCGTTTCCTCGAAAATGGTATTTCAGTTGCAACAATTAATTATCGTTTCATGAACGAGGCACCATATGGAATACTTGCAAGCATGAACGATTCAAAACGGTTTGTACAGTTTATCCGTTATCATGCTGAAAAATATAATATCGATAAAACAAAAATTGCCTGTACCGGCGGATCGGCTGGTGCCGGAACTTCATTGTGGCTTGCGTTTTCAGATGATATGGCCAATGCTGATGACAACGACCCTGTACTTCGGGAATCAACCCGTTTAACTTGTGCCGGAGCTTTTGCCACACAATCTACTTACGACATTTTTAAGTGGGATAAAATCCTTGGGATTCCACTGTCGCAAACAGCTGAACAATTTCATTCCATTGCCCGTGCTTTCGGTTTTAAATCAGCAGAAAACCGCGATTTGAGAAATGAAACCGACATTCGGACTAATCTCGATTTCATGGCAAAAATGGATAAAAATGATCCGCCTGTGTTTATTTTTAACCGCCACAAAGCAGGGATTCCTGAAAACCAGGACGATATCAATCATCATCCCCTGCACGCAAAAGCATTAAAGGAACATGCCGAACTGGTTGGGTTGGAAGCCATTGTTTATGCACCTGAAATTGGGATTAATGATCCTTCAGGAAAAGATTTGGTCGATTTCTTCCTGTCGAAATTTGCAAATAATTAGCTTTTGGAATCAGGTAAACAGCCGGTCAACCAAACATGCTCAATACACCTGTTTCTGGTATTTTTCCGGTGATAAAACATTAACGGTACAACACACTTTCTTAATATTTATTCTTTTAGTATGAATATTTATTCATTCTGGAGTTCTTACTTTCCAATTCAAATAAAAAATATTCATATTTGCAACCTGAAAAATAATTCATTAATAGCAAGGATATGAAAGTGTTGAAATTTGGGGGAACCTCGGTTGGATCGCCTGAAAATATGAGGGCAGTTATGGAATTAATTGCCGATGGAGAACAAAAATTGGTGGTATTGTCTGCAATGTCGGGAACGACAAATGCACTTGTTGAAATTTCGAATTACCTCCATAAGAAAAACAAGGATACTGCCTGTGTGCATATTGGTACTCTTGAGGCAAAATATAAAAAAGTGATTAACGATCTTTTCGCTACTGATGAAAGTAAGAAAAAGGGCGCACAAATCATAAAATCAAGTTTTGATACTATACGTTCGTTTACCTCCGGAAATTTTAATGAAGTGGGAGAAAACACGATTCTTGCTCAGGGTGAACTTATTTCAACACAACTGTTTACAGAGTTTATGCTTGAAAATGGTTATGATGCAAAACTTTTACCTGCACTTGATTTTATGGTAATTGATGAAGATAAATCGGCTGACTTACCTCAAATCAGAAAAAACATTCAACCGGTTTTAAAAGCAGCAGGTGATGCTACCTATTATATTACGCAGGGTTTTATTTGCCTGAATGCAAACGGAGATATCGACAACCTGCAACGCGGAGGAAGCGATTACACTGCTTCGTTAATTGGTGCTGCAATTGATTCGGAAGAGATACAAATCTGGACCGATATTGATGGCTTTCACAACAACGACCCGCGGTTTGTTGAAAACACACGTAAAATCGACCAGTTGTCGTTTACCGAAGCTGCCGAACTTGCATATTTCGGTGCTAAAATTCTGCACCCGCAAACAGTACTGCCGGCAAGAGTTCAAAATATTCCGGTTCGACTGAAAAACACGATGAACCCTTCGGACAGCGGAACATTAATTACTGAAGAAAGTGACGGAACAGGAATAAAGGCAGTGGCAGCAAAAGATGGTATTACAGCCATTAAAATCCGTTCGGGCCGAATGTTGATGGCCTATGGATTTCTGAAAAATGTATTTGGGGTTTTCGAAAAATACAAAACCCCGATTGATATGATTACTACTTCGGAAGTAGCCATTTCACTCACAATCGATAACACGAAATATTTAAAGGAAATCCTCGAAGAAATTGAGGTTTTTGGAAATGTTCAGGTAGATTCCGAGATGACGATTGTTTGTATTGTTGGTGATATTATCAGCGAAGAGAAAGGTTTTGCATCAAAAGTTTTTAATGCTTTGGATGGTATCCCAATCCGCATGATTTCATATGGTGGCAGCCGTTTCAATATATCAGTTTTAGTACCTACCACGCATAAAAAAGTAACTTTGCAGGCAATCAGCGACAAAGTATTGAACAGCAACTCATAGTTCCAATTAAAATAAAAAAATATGCACAAATTATCTGATGAAGCTGCATTGCTCTATCATTCGCAGGGGAAACCCGGAAAAATTGAAGTAGTGCCCACTAAACCATATAGTACGCAGGCTGATTTATCGCTTGCATATTCTCCCGGAGTTGCAATACCTTGCCTCGAAATAGAAAAGAACCAGGAACTTGCATACGATTACACGGCAAAAGGAAACTTAGTGGCAGTTATCTCGAATGGTACTGCAGTACTCGGATTAGGAGATATTGGTGCACTTTCAGGAAAACCTGTTATGGAAGGAAAGGGTTTGCTGTTTAAGATTTACGCTGGAATCGATGTTTTCGATATAGAAGTGGATGAAAAAGACCCTGAAAAATTTATTCAGGCTGTAAAAGCAATCTCGCCAACTTTCGGTGGAATTAACCTGGAAGACATAAAAGCACCTGAATGTTTTGAAATTGAAGACAGGCTGAAAAGCGAACTCGATATTCCAATTATGCATGACGATCAGCATGGAACAGCAATTATTTCATCGGCGGGACTGTTAAATGCTTTGGAAATAGCCGGCAAAAAAATTGAAGAAGTAAAAATTGTAGTGAATGGAGCCGGTGCTTCGGCCAACTCTTGTACAAAACTTTATGTTGCGCTTGGTGCACGCCTTGAAAATATTGTGATGCTCGACAGTAAGGGAGTAATTTCAACTTCCAGGCCCGACCTCAACGAATCAAAAAAGGTATTTGCCACAAAACGCACCGATATAAAAACTCTGGAAGATGCAGTATTTGGTGCCGATGTTTTTCTTGGCTTATCGAAAGGAAATGTTTTGTCGAAAGAAATGGTGCGAAGCATGGCTGCGGATCCGATAGTTTTTGCACTTGCCAACCCAACTCCCGAGATTTCATATGAAGATGCCATTTCTTCAAGGAAAGATATAATTTTCGCAACCGGCCGTTCTGATTATCCCAACCAAATTAACAACGTAATCGGATTTCCCTATATTTTCAGGGGCGCACTCGATACCCGTGCCCGATCGATTAACGAAGAAATGAAACTGGCAGCCTGTAAAGCAATTGCAAACCTTGCAAAACAAGCCGTGCCCGATATTGTAAACGCTGCCTACAATGTAAATAAACTAAGGTTTGGTCGCGATTATATTATCCCTAAACCAGTCGATCCGCGTTTAATTACAGAAGTTTCTTCGGCAGTTGCCAAAGCTGCAATTGATTCGGGTGTTGCAAGAAAAACCATTACCGACTGGGATCAGTATAAAAACAACCTGCGGCATTTGATGGGGCACGAATCAAGAATGATGCGCCAGTTTACCGATATGGCTAAACAAAATCCAAAAAGGGTGGTGTTCGCGGAAGGGTCGCATCCAAATATGCTGAAAGCCGCTGTGGAAGCGTACCAGGAAGGTGTTTGCTTCCCAATTCTGCTGGGTAATGATGAGCGGATTGAAAAGCTGGCCAAAGAATTGGACCTAAGTCTCAAAGGTTGTGAGATTATTAATCTTCGCCACGACAGGGAAACCGAACGCCGCGAAAACTTTGCGAAAATACTTGCAGAGAAACGTGGCCGCCAGGGAGCTACTTTTGAAGAAGCTGTTGACAAAATGTTCGAACGCAACTACTTTGGGATGATGATGGTGGAAACCGGACAGGCAGATGCATTTATAACTGGTGTTTACACAAAATATTCGAATACAATTAAAGTTGCAAAGGAAGTAATAGGAGTGCGGGAGGGTTTTAAACACTTTGCTGCAATGCACATAATCAATTCGAAAAGAGGAACTTATTTCCTTTGCGACACCCTGATCAATCGCCATCCGACAACTGAAACACTGATTGATATTGCCCGTTTGGCCAACAATACTGTAAGATTTTTTGCCCGCGAACCAAAAATCGCCATGCTGTCTTATTCCAATTTCGGAAGTGATGAAATTGGTAGTCCGGCATCGGTGCATGAAGCTGTCAGCCACATGCAGGAAAATTTTCCTGAACTTTCGATTGATGGCGAAATGCAGGTAAATTTTGCCCTCGATCGTGAACTTCGGGATGCAAAATATCCATTTTCGAGATTAAAAGGAATGGATGTGAATACGCTTGTTTTTCCAAATCTGAGTTCGGCCAACACTGCATATAAACTGTTGCAGGAAATGTCGTCGGCTGAATCAATTGGCCCCATCCAAATGGGTTTGAACAAACCAATTCATTTTACTGATATCGAAAGTTCGGTACGCGATATTGTTAATATTACAATTATGGCAGTAATTGATGCAATTGTTCAGGAAAAAATTGGCAAATAATATGTACTGTTTTTCCCGGTATTTAATTATTGCATCTGTTTTATAATGATATATAATTTTTCGGGAGCTTCCCATAAAAACAAAAGCTATTGATTTGGTTGTTAATAGCTTTTGTTTTTT
>DAOPKR010000036.1:10787-36079 GCA_035391305.1 Draconibacterium sp. | reverse complement strand
TTAATCGTATTTTTAGGAAAACTTTTTATGCGATGAAGAAAAATCTTGTCATTCTTTCGGGAGCCGGAATGAGCCAGGAGAGTGGTCTGAAAACCTTTCGCGATATGAACGGGCTTTGGGAAAATTACAATGTTGAAGATGTGGCAAGTATTGATGGTTGGCGAAGAGACCCTTACCTTGTTTTGGATTTTTACAATCAACGCCGCAAACAACTTTTTGAAGTGAATCCAAACGCAGGCCATTTTGGAATTGCCGATCTCGAAAAGTGGTTTAATGTAACTGTAATCACCCAAAATGTTGATGATTTACATGAACGGGCAGGAAGCTCAAATGTACTTCATTTGCACGGCGAGTTGCGAAAAGTAAGAAGTACTTTTGATGAAAACCTGGTTTACACGCTTGATGGCTGGGAACTGAAAATGGGTGATAAATGTGAACAAGGAAGCCAGTTACGGCCTCATATTGTGTGGTTTGGTGAAGCGGTACCTGCGTTTTACGAAGCAATCCCGATTATTGAAAATGCAGATATTATTGTTGTTGTTGGAACTTCAATGGTAGTGTATCCTGCTGCCGGACTTGTACATTACGCACAACCTGAAACTCCTGTCTTTGTAATTGATCCAAATCGACCTGAAGTAAAGCTGAAAAATGTGATTTACATTGATGAAAAAGCAAGTGTGGGAGTTGAAATATTAAAACAAAAACTCGAAAAACTTAAATAAATGGCTAAAAAACTACTACTTCCGATATTTTTGCTTTTTACTGTAAATGTGGTATTTGCCCAGCGGTTTGATGGCGGAATACTTGCCGGTTACAATGCAACACAGGTTGAAGGCGACACCTACAAAGGGTACAATAAACCCGGAATAGTAGCCGGCGCCTATGTTGAAACCGATATTGCACCCGCAATTTTCGCTGCAATGGAAATTAAATTTGCTCAAAAAGGTGCAAGAAAAAAAGTAACCGAGAAAGATCCTGAGAAATATATTATGAGGTTAAATTATGTTGAAATGCCGGTTTATTTTGCCTTTCGCACCAACGAACGCGGTGCTGTAATTGGCGGATTATCAACAGGATTTTTATTGAGCGGTAAAGAGTTTAACAATTATGGTGAGTTTCCTGAAGAAGACCAGAATCCGTTTAACAAAATTGATTTGCAACCACTTATCGGTTTTCAGTTCGATTTTCTGGATAATGTTAAAGCCGATTTGCGTTTTGCATTTTCGGTACTTCCGATAAGAGGAAAACCGGTAAACACAAATTACTACTGGCAAAACAACCAGTTCAACAATGTAATTACGCTGGCTTTGTATTATCAGATTGGTCAGCGTTAAAAGCAAAACCTGAAATTTGCATCATCGCTGTTTTATTGCCTTTTATCCATTTTTGTTGTAATTTGCTGTCACATTCAAACTTAATCAGTATGGATTCAGCGCAGAACACGCCTGGTTTCGCTTCTTCAGTTGTAATTCTTTTTTCAGTTATTTTTTTCTATTGTTATTACTATTTCGCAACTTCAGATTTACCTGAGAAAATTTGCAAAAAAATTAACCGGCAGGTACCTAAAAAAGTAGCCGTATTTCTTGTTAAAAAGGGTTCAGGTTTGCTTTTTTTAGGTGTTTTGCCAGGTTTGTTTTACTTCTTTTTCCTGAATCAGGATTTTAGCAAATTTGGGTTTTCATTCAATCATTTAATAAGCAATTACCAAATCATCTTTTTGTTGATACTGATAATTGCAGCAATTCTGTTTGTCAATCAAAAAATTAACCGGCAAAACAATTCTCTTCAAGTTGAATTAACTGACTGGACTATGTCACTTTTCCTGATTAATGCGTTTGGTTGGGTAATCTATTTGCTTGGTTATGAATTTCTTTTTCGCGGAATTTTGCTTTTTGAATGTTACAGCAGTTTTGGGTTTTGGCCGGCAATTGCAATAAATATTGCTATTTATTCAGCAATTCACATGGTAAACGGAAAAGAGCAAACTATTGGTGCTTTGATATTTGGCGGAATTGCCAGTTATTTGACTTTGACAAAAGGAACCATATTAATCCCGATATTTATGCACATTTCTTTGAGTGTTTTCTCCGACTATTTTTCAATCATATACAACCAGAATCTAAATTTTGTCAAATAAAAATATTCCAAATGAAATGTCTGATTACCGGAGCAACCGGATTTATTGGGAACCGTTTAGCAGAAGAACTTCTAAAACCCGGAAATGAAGTTCATGTTTTGGCCCGCAGCAAACAGAAAGTAAGCAAACTATTTGGAAACCGCGTAACTTTTTTTGGGGGAGATTTGTGGGAAACTCAAGTAATTAATGAAGCTGCGAACAATTGTGATGTAATTTTTCACCTGGCAGCTTTTGCCAATATTTGGTCGAAAGATAAAATGCTGGCCTACAAAACAAATGTTGAAGGAACAAAAAATATACTTGATGCAGCTCTTCAAAACAAGGTAAAAAAAGTTGTGTTTACTTCTTCCGTAGCAATACTTCCACCTGCAGAAAAAGATGAGAAAATTGATGAAACCGCAGTTCTTCCTGAAAAATTCATGACCGATTATGAAACAACAAAGTTTCAGGCAGAGCAACTTTGTGCTGAATACTGCAGAAAAGGTTTGGATGTTGTGATTGTTAATCCATCGCGGGTGTTTGGTCCGGGACTTTTAAATAAAAGTAACTCGGTAACCATACTTATAAAAAAATACATTGCCGGAAACTGGCGGCTTATTCCCGGAAACGGCAATGCAATTGGCAATTACGTTTATATTGATGATGTTGTGAAAGGTCATATTTTAGCAATGGAAAGAGGAATTGCCGGCGAGAAATATATTTTGGGAGGAACAAATATTTCATTTAACGGATTTTTTGAGACTATTTCAAAGGTTTCAGGAAAAAACCACAGGCTTGTTCATCTGCCATTTTCAATTATTCTGATAGTTTCAAAATTCGAATTATTTCTGGCAGAAACGACAGGTAAAAAACCTATGATTACGCCGCCCTGGGCAAAAAAATACTTGCAAAACAGGCCTGTTTCGAGCAAAAAAGCAAAAATGAAACTAAATTATACAGTCACCCAGCTTGACGAAGGAATCAGAAAAACAATTGAATGGCTAAAAACTGAACAAAATGGAAAATGAAGCAGTTAAAAACTACACATTAATTACAGGCTCAAGTGCCGGAACAGGCAAACAAATTGCGATTGAATGTGCAAAAAGAGGATTCAATCTGTTCCTCGTTTCGCTCCCTGAAACCGGGCTGGAAAGCTTTTCTGATGAACTGAGAAAAAATTATTCAATTAATGTCCATTACTTACCAATTGATCTTACAAAGCGTAAATCGCCGCAAAAAGTATTTGAATATGCGCAAAAAAATAAACTCAGTATAAATATTCTGGTTAACAACGCCGGACTTGGATTTAACGGAAAACTTGAGACCCTGACAGAAAGTTTAATAGATACAATGGTTTTACTGAACGTCAGGGCGGCCACATTACTCACCTTTCTGTTTATTCCTGAAATGAAAAAAATGAAGAAAGCTTATATTTTAAATATTAGCAGTTTTGCAGGTTTGTCGCCGTTGCCCTACAAAAGTGTTTATGCTGCAACAAAAACCTATCTGCTTTTTTTTACCCAGGCACTAAACAGAGAATTAAAAGGAACAGGAATTTCAGTAACGTCGGTTCACCCCAACGGAATCTCATCGGAAAGGGCAATGGAAAACATAAAAAACTCAGCATTTGCTGCACGTCTGGCCTCATTGACTCCAGCCCGGGTAGCTAAAATTTCACTTGATAATATGTTTTCAGAAAATGTATTTGTAATTCCGGGTATTGTAAATAAATTCTACTATTACATTGGTTGCAGTTTACCGCATGGCATTATTTTGAGAATCATCGGGAATATTTTTAAAAAAACGACTTAACCGGATTTCGAAATGAGATTTGGCTAAAACTTTCTGTTTGTTCCAATTGTCTATCTTAGTAACCGATTTTTTAAAATAACTTCAACTATGCAAAAAAGAAATTACATGAACCCTTACTATGCCGGGGTTTTACTTGGTTTGGTATTATTGTCGGCAATGTATTTTTCGGGGCGCGGACTGGGCGCGAGCGGCGGATTAAAATATGCAGTTGTTGCAACGGTAAATGCAATTGATAAAACTCATGTCGAAAAATCTTCCTATTACAGCCAATATTTTGTAAATGGTGAAAGTCCGCTGAAAAACTGGCTGTTTCTCGAAGTTTTGGGAATGGTGCTGGGTGGTTTTATATCAGGCGCTTTTTCCGGCAGATTGAAATTCAAAATTGAAAAATCGCCTAATATTTCGAATAAAACCAGGTTGCTTTTTGCATTTCTTGGAGGTGTATTTTTTGTTTACGGTGCACAATTGGCACGTGGCTGCACAAGCGGAGCAGCACTTTCCGGGATGGCAGTTTTCTCGGTAGCCGGATTTGTTACAATGATTTCCATTTTTGGCTCTGCCTTTTTGTTTGCCTGGTTTTTCCGAAAACTTTGGATATAGGAGTTTAGAGTTTTTAGTTCAGAGTTTAGAGTATTTTCAGTCATTCAGTAAATCAATAAATCAGTAAGAAAATGGGTCCAATATCAGTAATATCATCACTTCCCGAATGGGTGAACCTTTTAATAGGCTTTATCATCGGAATTGGTTTTGGTTTCGCACTTGAACAGGCTGGATTTTCATCGAGCCGAAAATTAGCAGGCATGTTTTATGGTTACGATACAACAGTTTTAAAAGTGTTTTTTACAGCCGCAATTGTTGCGCTTGTGGGGTCACAATTTCTCAGCTTTTTTGGCTTGCTCGATTTGAGCCTTGTATACGTAAATCCATATTTTATTGGCGCTTCAATAGTTGGCGGAATAATAATGGGAGCCGGTTTTGTAATGGGCGGTTTTTGTCCGGGAACCGGTATCAGCGCGCTTTCAATTGGTAAAATAGATGCTTTGTTTTTTCTTTTTGGTGGATTTGCCGGTGCATTTCTTTTTGCTGAAACCTATCCGATTATTGAAAATTTTGCGATTAGCGGATTTAAAGGACCGATGAAAGTAGATGAATGGATGGGTATTTCGCCGGGTTTGTTTACTTTTATTCTGATTGTCGCTGCTGCTTTTCTATTCTGGATGGCGGAACTTGCCGAGAAAAAATTTAGCCGTCCAGGGATTAATTCAGAAAATTAGACGGATTAATTGAGTTCGGGTGGAAATGATATATTGAGATTAAGAGAAATTAAAAGAGATTGAAATGGATGCGAGAATAAAAATAACTGTTTTACTTGTTGGCTTGGGTATTCTGCTGGCTTTTATGCCAAATCCTTCATCAAAATCATTTAAACTGAAACCCGGCGAATTGCTTGAAAAATCAGGTTCCGAAGAAATCTATTTTTCGGTTGATGAGGTTGCAAGGTTTGTAAATAATGAAGATAGTACTGTTCAATTGATTGATTTGCGCACTGCTGACGAATTCAGAACCTGTAATATTCCCGGCTCTGTAAATATTCCGTTTAATGATTTGCTGAATCCCAATTGGTCAGTTTATTTCAACCAAAAAAATATGCGAACAGTTTTTTACGGAAACGGCGACCAAAATGCAAATGTGGCATGGACAATTGTGACAGGACTTGGCGCCGAAAACTGCTTTGTTATGAAAGGCGGCCTGAATGAATGGTTTAAAACTGTGATGCTCACCAAATTTGAAGGGGAAAGAATAACTCCGCGGGAAAATGCGCTTTTCGAAAACCGGTATAAAGCGCGCGAAATATTTAACCAAATAAACAGTTTGCCTGACAGTTTAAAAACAAAGTTTTTTGATGCAAAAAGGCTGCAAAGGGCGAAATTGGACGGTGGGTGTTAGGAAGAAAATGAGTGATTGGGTGAGTGAGTGATTGTGTAAACCTGGAATTGGGAAATCCGTAAATCGATAAATAGTAAATAACAAATGGGGAAATTTTCGAATTTGAAAATAGTATTGCTGATATTGCTGGTTGTTTTAATATTGGTACTTGTTAAAACTTTAGGTAAAAACGGGTTTAAACAGGATGCCAAAATTGCTGTTGAAACAGTGAGCTCAAATAACTTTTTGGTTTTACCCAACGATTTGAAAAACAAAGAAAAGCAATATTTAATAGTCTCGCTGGACGAATCAAGTTCTCAGCAATTTGAAAATTCAGTTAATATCCCATTTGAAAAATTGCTGGATGATAAAAATCTTCAAAAACTAAAAGAAACTGAAAGTAATATTCTGCTTGTTTCTGCTGATAATTCAATTTCAGCAAAAGCCTGGGTAATTTTAAATCAACTTAAAATTAGAAATGTTTATATTCTTTCAACCGAAGAAAATCCGGAGGTATTAAAATACGAATTCCAGCCTGACACTTTAACAGGGATAGAAAATATTAATTAAAGCGAAATTGAAATTAATTCAGAACCCAAAGCATGTAATCCTTTCTCAATCTTTTCGATCTGTGCTTTGCGTGGTTTCGATTTTCGGTGTAAATAGTTCCACAGTTGTTTTTGATGAATGCCAGTAATTTTTTCCAACCCCGATAATGAAAGGATTCCCGAATAATACTCCAATAAACTTTCAGTATCGAATTTAAACACAATCTCAAAATCTTCATCCAAAAAATCGGGATATGAAGTACCTTCCTCCATAGCTGTTTTTTTAAAATATTCCATTTGTTGACGCATGTCCTCTTTTGCATTTTCAGCAGTATTTCCCATTCCCGTAAACATTTCATCGACACAATACACGCTGAATGACCCATCTGCTGCTCTTTCAATTATAGCTTCTATTGTTTTCATTTTTTTTGTATTATTTCAATCCCATCTCTCTTTTTATTTTCATTTCCAGCCCTTTTCCAACTTCCTTACTTCCATGAAAAGGAACTGGATAATGAATTCCACTTTTTTCATAAATAATATGGCTACCGCTTTGCCGAACCACTTTCCACCCGTTTTTTAAAATGAGCTTGTTCAATTCGCTGGATTTCATTACGTGAGTTTTAAGTGCCGCAAAGATAGAAATATTTCTATTGCTTCACATTTTCCAATAGAAATATTTCTATTATTATTTTGGATGGAATTCAAATTTTGATTTGCTTTTTCTCGGAAAGGAAATTTAAAATACGAATTCCAGCCTGACACTTCGGCCAGACTGGAATCCAATTCGCAATAAATATTACATAAAACCTATTTTACAACAGGAAAATCCATCACATCTGCTTCGGTAAAGGGTAACCAAGAAAGTTTGTCCTTTTCTGCAATCATTTTGTTGTGCATAAAACTATTATTTCCGAACCTCAGTGTTTTGGCATTGTAACCAAACAGGCGCAAATAGGCAGTTACAAAAGCTGAGTTGTGCCCGGTTCCGCAATACACAACAATTTCGCGGTCAGCCGGAATAGTTTGCATTTCGGAAAGTATGCCAAGTGTTCCGCCGGTTTTGTAACGCACGGCACCCGGAATATGCCCGGCTTCGTATTTATCCTTACGGTCGTAATTGATTATGTAATATTTCTCAGGATGGCTAAAAACCGTATCTGCTGAAATTGTAGCATTTGAATAATCTGCAAACAAAGTTGAAATTCTTTCATCGAAAATTTCGGCTCCTGTAGTTTTTCCTGTATTCAACATCGGAAAATCGCCGGGCTCGGCTTTCGGAATATCAGTTGTTTCAAGGTTTTCTTCATAATCTGATCCTATATTTTCCAGCCATTTATTATCCATTTTCGGATTCCAGCCACTCATTCCATACCGAAGTGAATAAACATTTCCGTATCCCATCAGCCGTAAAAGCGAAGTTGAATAACTTGCGCTTTGACCTGAATAACAAGCCAGAATAATTTTGTCGTATTCAAAAGGCTTTATTTTATTGGCAAAATAGTCGGTCAAACCCCCAATTTCAACATTTACAGCTCCTTTAATATGACCTTTTGCAAAAGTTTCAGGTTTGCGAATATCAATTACAAGTGTTTTTCCGGCTAATGATTTTTCAGCAGCTTCGGCCCCAATTAACGATGGGAATTCGCGACTGTTTACATAGTCGCCTGTTTCTGCCAGATAATCGAGCAAAAGCTTTGCTTCCTTATTAATTTCAACAGGTTGAGCGGTTGATTTTTCAACAATAACTTCTGTTTCATTTTTTGGTTTTTTTTCACCTGAACATGAAACGAAAATAACAATTGAAGCAAAAACAAATATCCGGAATAATGATTTTAACTGTTTCATAAAGTTTACAGTAACTATAATTATCCCTTATTTTCTACAACATTACCATCTTTGTCAAAACGCAAGGTTTCAATCCTGCGGCCGGTTTCGTCGTACTTGAATTCAGTTATCGCAACTCCGCTGTTTGGATCATTGATAATATTTTTGTCCTTATCCATCGAAATTCTTTTAACCGGAGCTCCGTGTTCGTCGTAAACTGTTTGAGTTACAGGAATTCCTTTTCCTCCAAGATATTCATCATCCATATCAAACATTGAGGTTTCAACAGTGTAACCATTTTCATCGTAAACATTTACACGTTTTGCCCATCCCCAGTATAAATTGGAAAGCTGTCCTACCGTGTTGTGTACTGAAAAACTTTCAACATCTCCGTGTTCGTTGTTTGCAAAAAGGAAATAAGAAACACCAATATCACCACAATTTTCGGCAGTACAATTGTAAAGTGTGTCGTTGTCGTAATTGGCCATCCGGGTAACATAACCGTTTGCATCGTATGAAAACCGAAGTTCATAAAATGGGCAGAATGGATTCATAATCACTGAATCTTCTGCTAAATTGTAACGAACTTCTTTAATCATTCCATCGGGTAACTTTGTCCAAACGTAATTGTGAATATTGTTTCGGTTTTCAACCGGTTGCCCGTTTTCATCGAGGAAACGCATTGCAACCCTCATTCCGTCAGCATCAAGTTTGTATTCATAAACACTGGCACCACCATTTTTTACAGGTTCGTTTTTTTCGTTGAAGAAATGTTTAAGCTGCAAATCACCTTCGTAGGTGTATGTAATTTTAGCAGCTCCCATTGATGAGTAATCGAGCAAACTGTCGTTTCGGTTGTATTCAACCGAGACCAATTGCGCGTTATCGTTGTAGGTAAATTTGTAGTTGTTGACCGATTTTGCCTGTTCGGCAGTCAACTCATGCGAACCTCTTTCCAAATCCCACGAAGTTTCACTAAAAAGCAGGCTTCTGAAATATTTCACATTATTCTGTGCCTCAGGCTGCGCCGGTTTTGGGCTACATGAATTCAGGATGATTGCTGCGATAGCAAATAATAAAACGTTGTACAATTTCATTTTAATAAATTTTGGTTAATATTTTTTTCTTTAGTGAATTAAACACCTGATTATTAATAATGTTTAACCCTAAAAAAGTTTTGCAAAGTAAGTTCAATTTCCCGGGTTTCATTCATGAATTGACCATCCATTTCGAAAAAACTTCGAGATAGTTCCAGAATGAAGTTAAAACCTCGGGTGCCAATTCCATTTTTTTCAATACTTCTTTATAACAATTAAGCCAGATTATTCGGCCTTCAGCGGTAATTTTAAATGGTAAATGCCGGCGGTTTAATTGTGGCATCCCGCGATTTTGATTGAAATACTGCGGACCTCCGCATATCTGTATAAAAAAGTCGGCCGAATGTTCCTTTGCCTTTTCAAATGCAACAGGGTTTTTGGGAAACAAGTGCTTTATTTCACTTTCTTTTATAAGATCATAATGATCGCTTACCATTTTTCTCATTCCTTCTTCGCCAAGAAGGATAAACATTTGTTTTGTTGGTAGTGTGACTCCCGGACGGACACCCGGTATATAATTTGAAATTTTAAAATCCACTTTACTAATCTTCATTAATTCAATAATGAAACAACAAATCTAATAATATGTTGAAATATGTTTTTTAAAATAACCAGCCAATCCTAAGTCCGGCGGTTACAGCAATTGGCAGATCTCCTTCTCCCGCAATAAATCCGTAGTTAAGAGTTTCGTATTCACTGCCACCAATTCCATATCCCAATCCAAAAAATGAATCAATTAAAAAAGAATCATCTAAAACCCACTGCTTCCCGAATTTTAACAATACAGCAATTCCAAACCCAATTTCCCTTTCTCTCGATTCTGAATAATTGTAGTTTGAATAATAATAATTGTATGAATCAAACTTTACATATCTCAACGCTAATTCGGGGGCAAAATAGGCTCCTTTTAAAATATGTGAGTAATGCATGCGCTGCATATAAAAATCAGGGTCTTTTATAAATTTATAAGCAAATTTCCCGTATACTCCACCCGCATTGTTATCTTGTGTATCAAACCCCAACCCGATTATTCCAACTGCTGTCTCCCATGACCGGCCAGGTTTTATACTTTGCTCATACACAAATTCTGAACTTCCCATTAGTGGCGACAAGAAATTAATTTTCAGCGCGTGTTTGTTTTGCTTGACATAATACTCCGGATTTTTAAAGCTGTTATCTTCCATAACAATCACTTCACCAGTTGAAAATTCAATCTTTTCAACCAAAACTTTATCAATGCCAAAAACAAGTTTCGGATTTTCAGAATAATAATATTTCACCTCATCAACAGCTATTTCCGAAACTTTGGCTTCAATTACTGCACCCGTTTTTTTGATAATTTTATCCTGTCCAAATACAGAAAAAGAGATAATTGCAAAAAGAAAAATGGTTAATACTTTCATGGTTTTTATTTATATTAAATGCAGTTGCCAAATTACAAAATATTGTTTCCTAAATGAGCATAAAAAGTCAAAAATCGGCAAACGCCAGAGTGGCGATACTTACTTTCACATTCTCAATTTGAAGAAGTTGTAATGCGCACGACTCAAGTGTTGATCCGGTGGTTACCACATCATCAACCAGTAAAATATGTTTTCCCTGAAATTCTTCGGGCCGGGTTGATTCAAAAATATTCTCAACATTCTCCCAACGTTCAAAACGGTTTTTACGTGTTTGGGTCGAAGTGTGTAAATTACGTTTCAAATTACCAATTGAAACCGGAATTTTCATGGCCTCTGATATTCCTTTGGCAATCCACTCACTTTGGTTATATCCCCTCTTTTTTTCTTTTTTAGGATGAAGCGGAACAGGCACAACATAATCAACTGTACAAAAATCTGTCGATTCCAAAAGCGAAATTCCGAATCTTCGTCCGGTTTCAAAACCAAGTTCCTTCATACCTTTATATTTTATAAAATGTATGAGATGCTGGTAATTACTTCCTTTATTAAAAGAAAAATAGGCAGTTGCAAACTCAATTTTCACCCTTCCCCAAAACAACTGTTCCACTTTATTTCCTGAATGAAGATGGAAATTTGAAACCGGCAGGTCATGCCAGCAGTCGATACACAAAAACCTTTCCTGGATTACTAAACGGGTTCCACAGGTAACACATAAAGTTGGGAAAATAAGTTCAAGTAAATTACTGAATCTGTTGGTTATCTTTTCCATTATTTAACTAAATGAAATTCAAAACCAAAATAGCAAGTTTTAATATATGTTTTACCAGAACTTAAATTATTTGTAACGATTACATTTTAAAATTGCAGTGTGCTAAATATTTAATTTTACCTAAATTAATAGTTCATATTCATTCTCTCAGTAAATTCATTTTCACAAATTTTACGGGGTTGTCATTCTCAAATGGCAACTCTTTTTCAATTATGTACCTCATTCTAATATTAGTTGACTTAATTCAGTAGGTATAATTCACAATTTTTGCGTCATATAAATTGATAAAATATAGTATGTACAATTCTTAAAACCATTATTAATTGAATCTAAATACGGTACAAAACACGCTTTACTTGAGTTACTTTTTAATAAATTGCTATTTTTGGATTCATATTAATACAATTAAACCATAAGGTAAACATTAATCATGCTTAAAAGATTTACAGGTTTCTTACGAAAGAAAATTCTTCTCATCATATTTATTGGTTTTGTAATTGGAGTTTTTGCAACCATCCTTTCAAACAAAGCAATCGAGGCAACTTCCACCAACGAATCTTGTGAAATGTGCCATGTACATCCTCATGTTTTCGAGTCATGGAAACAATCAGTACATTATGATACGCGGGTTGGAATTCATGTTGGCTGTGTTGATTGCCATTTACCGCCAAAAGGACAGAATTACCTGGCAGAAAAAATAAAAGCATCAGCCAGAGATGTTTATGGACTTGTTTTTAAAGACAGCGCTGATTTTAACTGGGAGGAGAAATCAACACTTGAATTTGCAAAACATCACGTTTTCCAGGAGTCGTGTGTTGGTTGTCACAAAAATCTTTTCCCGTTGACTTTAACAAAAGATGGACAAAATGCACATTTGTACTATACACAAAAAGAAAAGGAACTTCTTTGTATAAACTGTCACCTGCATGTTGGGCATTATGATCCCAACGCATTACACGCTAAAAATGTATCTTTTGGAAATACAGGAAATGATAATAAAGAGAAATACACTGCACCTGCAACCATAACTGAATTCAAGGATTTTACTGAAACAATACCAAATACAACGGTTTCATTTGAAATGAAAGCCATCCCTGGCGGTACATTTAAAATTGGCAGCCCTGAAAATGAACCCATGCGAAAATCTGATGAAGGACCTCAAAAAGAGGTTAAATTAAGCCCGTTTTTTATGGCAGAAATTGAAGTAAGCTGGGATGTTTATCTTGCATTTTATTCAGCTACAGCTGCTGAAGGTCGCTCTACTGATACCGAAGGAACACGCACAGAAGCTGATATTGATGCTATTTCAGGACCAACACCTCCTTATGGACAACCAGACCAAAACTGGGGATTGGGTTCGCGCCCGGCTATTACAATGAGCTACCACTCAGCTGAAACTTTTTGTAAATGGCTATCTCAAATTACAGGAAAAACTTACCGTCTGCCTACGGAAGCCGAGTGGGAATACGCTGCCCGTGGCGGAACAGAAACTCCTTTTTTCTTTGAAGGAAATGCTAAAGACTATGCAGAAAAAGGATTTTTAGGGAAGCTGTTTGGAAAAGAAAGTAACTTAATTGATAAGTACGTTGTTTACGCAAAAAACAGTAAAGCGAAAACGCAAGTACCTGAGAAAATTGAAGCCAATCCATTTGGGTTGAAAAATATGCTGGGAAATGCCGCAGAATATACTTCCGACTGGTATTCGCCTGATGCGTATTCTAAATTAAGCGACGGAGTAACCGATCCGAAAGGTCCAGCTACAGGAGACGAGCACGTTGTAAGGGGTGGATTTTTCAGGAGTGAAATCGCTGATGTGAGATCGGCAGCCCGCAGCGCAACTCAGTCGGAAGCATGGTTAAAAACTGATCCGCAAATGCCAAAAAGTATATGGTGGCTATCTGATTGCAATTATATAAGTTTCAGGGTAGTTTGTGAATATGATGAAAATGCAGTAAACAAAACCCCTTAATATTTATTGACAAACAAATTTGATACAGCATATTTAAATTTACTCCTAGAGATTTTATTGAAAAACATAAATAACCAAAAAAAAGTAATAATTTTAAAATCCTAAATTCAACTAAAAAGATTTAATATCATGAGTAACAATCAGTTTTCAAGAAGAAGGTTTTTAGCCAGCGCAGCAGCAGTTGGCGCAGCAGGTACAATGGGTGTAGGTGCATTAACATCCTGTGCAGGTGGTGGCAACACTAAAACAGTAAATGGAGGTGTCTATGATTGGGTACCCTCAGAGTATAAATTTCCTCCGATGCTTGCAACAGCTCCCGAAGGAAAAGAATTAAAAGCCGGAGTAATCGGATGCGGTGGACGCGGTTCAGGTGCGGCCGTTAATTTTCTCGATGCAGGTCCAGGCCTTACAATTACTGCACTTGGCGATGTCTTTCAAGATCGTGTTGACAGTTGCCGTGAAAAAATCCAGAAAGAAAAAGGACAGGAAGTTCCAATTGAAAACTGTTTTGTAGGTTTCGATGCCTTTGAAAAAGTTATTGATTCAGGTGTTGATATTGTTATTTTGGCAACACCACCAAAATTTCGTCCGGAACATTTCGAAGCTGCCGTAAAAGCACGCAAACACGTATTTATGGAAAAACCTGTCGCTGTTGATCCTACTGGAATCCGTCAGGTACTTGCAGCTGCAAAAATGGCCGAATCTATGGGATTGAAAATTGTTACAGGAACACAAAGAAGGCACCAACTCAATTATATAAATCTCTATAAAGAGTTGCAAAACAACGGAATCGGCAATATTGTTTCTGCTAATGTGTATTGGAATGGTGGCAAATTATGGCATCGCGACAATAATCCAAGCTGGTCAGAAATGGAGTGGATGATCCGCGACTGGGTAAACTGGTGCTGGCTTTCTGGCGACCATATTGTTGAACAACACGTTCACAACCTCGATGTTGCCATGTGGTATTTTGGACAGCACCCGGTTAAAGCTAATGGCTTTGGCTCACGCCAGCGCAGACCCACCGGTGATCAGTTCGATAATTTTAGTGTAGATTATACTTTTGGTGACGGACGTCAGATGCACAGCATGTGCCGTCAGATAAACGATTGTACGAACGGTGTTTATGAAGTTTTTCATGGCACAAAGGCAATTGCAAAAACCGATGGTAACGGGCCAAGAATTGTTGACGCCGCTGGCAATACTCTTTTTTCAGCAGATGGTTCTGAAACAAGCCCTTACGTTCAGGAACACATGAATCTTGTAACATGCATCCGTCAGGATATTCCATGGAACCAGGCAGAAGAAACTGCTATTTCAAATATGGTAGCACTTATGGGAAGGGTTTCAGCTTACACTGGAAAAGAAGTTACCTACGATGAAATGATGAATTCGGATATGAAATTGGGACCAGATACCTATATAATGGGTAATATTGGCTACATGGCAACTGCCAAAGTACCGGTTCCGGGATCATATGAGAAAGAATAATATTTACTAAAGGGAGGAACCGGAATATATCCTGTTTCTCCTGTTTTCCTGAAAAGGAAATAATCAATCAATTCGAAATTAAAACCATTCGAATGTCATTTGACAAACGGGTGGTTTTTTATTTTATATAATCATCAAAAAAAGCTTCAATAATTAATATGCACCCAACTGATTATTATATAAAAATGTACTTTTGTAACCTTTCAAAATAAAAAATAAAAGACTCGAAATAATTTATAAAACTTATGAAACGGATAAAAATAAAAGACATCCTGTTAAAAGGCCAGGCCAATGAAACTGTTGTTGCAAAGGGTTGGGTGAGAACGAAAAGGGGAAGCAAAAACGTGTTTTTTATTGCTTTAAATGATGGCTCAACAATAAATAATCTTCAGGTTGTAGTTGATGTAAATAATTTCGAAGAATCGTTACTCCGGGAAATCAATACTGGTGCGGCACTTTCGGTAACCGGTAAATTGGCCGAATCGGCAGGAAGCGGGCAAAATATTGAATTGCTTGCTGATCAGGTTGAACTGCTTGGTGCTGCTGATCCTGAAAAATATCCTATTCAACCAAAAAAACACTCACTCGAATTCCTGCGAGAAAATGCGCATTTGCGTTTTCGCACAAATACATTCAGTGCAATATTCAGAATAAGGCATGCAATGGCTTTTGCCATTCATAAATATTTCAACGAAAAAGGATTCAATTATTTACACACCCCAATTATTACAGCCAGTGACGCTGAGGGCGCCGGACAAATGTTCAGGGTGAGCACACTCGATCCTAAAAATCCACCATTAACTGAGGACGGCCAAATTGATTACAGCCAGGATTTTTTTGGAAAGCCAACCAATTTAACTGTTTCAGGCCAGCTGGAAGGCGAACTTGGAGCTTTGGCATTGGGCGAAATTTACACGTTCGGACCAACATTCAGGGCTGAAAATTCAAACACAACCCGCCACCTGGCCGAATTCTGGATGATTGAACCGGAAATGGCCTTTTATGATTTGAAAGATAATATGGATTTAGCCGAAGAATTTTTAAAATCTTTAATAAAATATGCCCTTGACAATTGCATGGATGATTTGCAGTTTCTGGCAACGCGGCTGCAACAGGAAGAAAAAGACAAACCACAGGACCAGCGTTCAATGGATTTAATTGAAAAACTTAAATTCGTTTTGAACAACGATTTTGTGAGAATCACCTAT
This sequence comes from Draconibacterium sp., assembly GCA_035391305.1. GTDB lineage: Bacteria > Bacteroidota > Bacteroidia > Bacteroidales > Prolixibacteraceae > Draconibacterium. The sequence goes on along the minus strand of DAOPKR010000036.1, from coordinate 19,913 downwards.
ACCGAAGCGATAGAAATCCTTATAAATTCAGCACCCTACAAGAAAAAGAAATTCCAGTTTCCGGTTGAGTGGGGAGTTGATTTGCAAAGCGAACATGAACGATACCTGGTTGAAAAACACTTTAAATGCCCGGTTATCCTTACCAATTATCCAAAGGATATCAAAGCGTTTTATATGAAACAAAACGACGATGGCAAAACTGTTGGTGCAATGGATGTTTTGTTCCCGCAAATTGGAGAAATAATTGGTGGCTCTCAACGAGAGGAAGACCTCGTGAAACTTGAAACCCGCATGAAAGAAATGCATATTCCGGTTGAAGAAATGTGGTGGTATCTTGATACACGTCGGTTTGGTTCAGTCGTACACAGTGGATTTGGACTTGGATTCGAGCGTTTTATACTATTTGTAACGGGAATGGGAAATATTCGCGACGTTATACCCTTTGCCAGAACTCCAAAAAATGCCGAGTTTTAAATGGCACTCAGATTTACTTCATAAAAAATAGTAAATTTACGGGGTAAACTTATGGGGATATGAAGCAAAAACTCTTAATACAACAAAAACTGCTTCAAAAGCTTTCGCCACAGCAGATTCAGGTGATAAAGCTTTTGGAAATCCCTACATTGCAACTCGAACAACGCATCAAAAAAGAACTTGAAGAAAACCCCGTACTTGAACTTGAAGGAGAAGGCCAGGAGCCTGAAGAAGAAAATGAAATTCGTGAAGATGCCGATCCAAACAATGATATTGACAACGATGAGTTTACCTTTGATGACTATTATAATGAAGACGAAGATATTCCATCATATAAACTAAACACAAACAACTATTCGAAAGACGAAGTTTACGTTGATATTCCTTTTTCAGTTGGAACCTCATTCCACGAGTTTTTATACGAACAACTAGGAATGGTTAATTTAACAGAAGAACAGCAGCAACTGGCAGAGTATATTATTGGCAATATTGATGATGATGGATATTTGCGACGCGATTTGGCTTCGATAAGTGATGATTTGGCTTTTAATATGAACATGGAGGTTTCGGAGGATGAATTGCTTCAAATTTTAAAAGTTATCCAGGATTTTGATCCTCCGGGTGTTGGCGCTCGCGATTTGCGGGAATGTCTTCTGAATCAGCTTAAAAAAAGAAAAACTGATGATCAGAAAATGGCATACCAAATAGTATCCGAATTTTTTGAAGAATTTACAAAAAAGCACTATTCAAAAATACAGGCCAAGCTCGAACTTTCAGACGAAGATTTAAAGGACGCTATTGATTATATTCTAAAACTGAATCCAAAACCGGGAAGTTCATACAGTAATCCATTAAATAAATCAAATCAGCACATCGTACCCGATTTTATTCTTGAAATAGATGATGGCGAATTGAACCTTTCACTAAACCAGCGGAATGTGCCCGATTTAAAAATTAATGAAACCTACCTTTCAATGCTTCGGGCGCTGGGTGAAAGCCATAAAGACAAGAACAAAAATAAAAAAGAGGCCCTGCAATTTGTTAAGGAAAAACTTGATTCAGCCAAATGGTTTATTGATGCTCTGCAACAAAGGCAAACTACCTTGCTCCTTACCATGTCTGAAATAATTAATTTTCAGCAGGAATATTTTCAGGATGGCGACGAAACAAAATTGCGCCCAATGATTTTAAAAGATATTGCAGAACGAACAAATCTTGACATATCTACTATTTCCAGGGTATCAAACAGCAAATATATTCAAACCCATTTCGGTATTTATCCACTGAAATATTTCTTTTCAGAAGGATTGCAAAAAGATGACGGTGAAGAAGTTTCGACACGCGAAATAAAAAAGATATTGCAGGATTGTATTGATAACGAAGACAAACGCAAACCGTTAACCGATGATAAACTTGCCTTAATTTTGAAGAAAAAAACATATAATATAGCACGCCGAACTGTAGCTAAATATCGCGAGCAATTGGGCGTTCCGGTTGCAAGGCTCCGCAAAGAATTATAACATGTCTGAAAAAATTGCAAAGATCATTTCAAATATTTTTAATCCTTTAATTTTACCCACATTGGGTTTTTTGTTGTTGTTCTTTTCGGGTTTTTACAATTCAATGTTAACTGTCGAAGCCAGACGGTTTATATTGTTGGTTATCTTTTTCAGCACAGCAACACTGCCAATGTTATCAATTGCAGTTTTGGCATTTAACCCGAAATTCGATTTTTTAATGCCCGACAGTCGCGACAGGATTGTGCCTTTGCTTTTTTCTTCCATTTTTTATTATATCGGATTTATCTTATTGGGCAGGATTCAATTTTTGCCTTTTTTCAAACTTTTCATGATTGCCTGTGTATTGTTGATTATTGCGCTGCTATTGGTTTCGTTTAAATGGAAAATTAGTATTCACATGGCTGCAATTGGCGCTGTTACAGCAACTTTTTTTGCTTTGTCATTTCGTTGGGGTGTAAATCCAATGTCGTCAATAGTTGTTTTGATATTAGTTGCGGGACTGACAGGATCTGCACGTTTGGTTCTAAACAAAAATAATATGTTTCAGTTGGCCACCGGATACATTTTAGGATTTGCAATATTGTACCCGGTTATTTATTTTATTTGAAATTCCTGAATTCTGCTAACTACTAATAATTTGCACTAAAATTCGTATATCCGGGAAATACTCAAAGCGTAATGTTTCTTGTTTCGGGATTGGGAATTTTAAGAAACAGAGCTTCCCGGAAAACCAGTTTCGAAAGCATTTCCCGGATCACTACTCCATTCAAACCAACCTCCGTCATAAACTGAAACTTTGGGCCAGCCCATCAACCAGGCATTAAACCATGCTTCGCTTCCACGCCAACCTGTTCCACAATAAAAAGCTAAATGTTTATCTGACGTAATTCCACTTTTTAACCAGTTGTCCTCTATTTCATAAAACTCTTTTGTGGTATGATCAACATTTCTATAATTCTCCATGTGAAATGCATCGGTGCCGCAGTCAGCAAACAAAGCACCCGGAATACGACCTTTCTTTTCGATAAAATTGTAACCACTTACTTCGCCTGTATATTCAGGCCAGCTTCGCACACAAACCAGTTCGGCATCCGGTGAAACTATCATTTGTTTAGCTTCAGGCGTATCGACCGCAAACTGAGGATTTACAGGGATAATTGCGCCAAAATCAGCTACCTGTGTTTTTGGTACATCATCATTGCTAATCTCAAATCCGGCATCTTTCCACGACTGAAATCCGCCGTTTAGCACACGCACATCCTTTACCCCGGCATACATCATTAAAAATGCATTTCTGATAGCTGCAATTTGTCCGGCAGCACTCCCGGGGAAAGGATCACCATTATTGGGAAACATAAATTTTCCATACAAAACAACTGTTGTATTTGCAGTTATTCCATGATTTTCAAGCGCCGATTTTAATTCCTCAGGCGAACGGCGATTCCATGTTTCAGGAGCCTCAAGAGCCAAGGTGTCCATGTCAATTGCTCCCGGAATATGTCCGCTCAAATATGCATCGCGATTGCGATAATGCGAATGTATAATAACATATTTATCGTTTTCGTATTCTTCTGGATTTCCGTTAGTAATCAGATTTTTTACCCACTCAGCAGAAACCAAATTACGGAAATGTTCAAGTTTTTGCATTGGCAAATTTGGATCAGGAGTCCATTCATCAACAAAATGATTAAAAATGGAAATATTTTCATATCCTGACCTTAAAAACCGGTTGGCAACATTTTCAGCTTCCTGTTTTGAATAGCCATAAATAACAATATTATCTTCAGGTATAATATTTTTATGCCTGACAATTTCAATCCAGTCAATATATCTTATCCATTTTGCAGGAAGACTTTTTGCACTGATGATATGCCCCCCACGTTTTTCATTAAAAAATTTCCAGCCATTGTAGGCATCCACAGAACGAATGTCAAGAATCCTGGATTTTCCTTTCCCAAGAATTTCTACCAGCTCATTTGTATGTATTTCATTAATAACAGATGCCATTTAAAATTTTTTATTCTTAACAATCAAATTAAAATTTAAGAGTTAAATGGAAGAGTCAATCTTGATTATACTAATGCAGGTCCTGCAAAACCAAACTTCCATCTATCATGATTCTAAGTCTTGAACAGTTGTGCCTCAGGGAACATGTCTAAATCTTATATATCTCCATGTATAAATTTAGTTTCTTTAGAAACCTGATATTCAAATAACATAGCTAAAATCAAATTGTTTGTGCCAATTAAGGATAATTTGGTATTTATTTCAGATTACTAATTAACCACCTCTATCCACCTGTTTATCAAAGCCATAACATTACTTTAACCAACTGCTTTTGTTTTCAACAAAAAGTCAAATCAATTTCTTAAACAGGCAAACTCATCTGCGTTTTGCACATAATTTTCGTAATTTTACACAATGCAAATAACCGGAATTATATTGTCGGGCGGACAAAGCAAACGGATGGGAACCGACAAAGCACTAATTCATATCAATGAAAAAACTTTGCTGGACAATGCAATTGACATTTGCAGTAACTTTTTCTCTCCTATTCTGATAAGTTCAAACCACAGGAATCATGAAAAAACAGGATATAAAGTCATCCCCGACGAAATTATAAATTGCGGACCAATGGGCGGCATTTATTCCAGTTTGAAACAATCAGTTACAGATTGGAATTTCGTAATGAGTGTTGATGCTGCATTTGTTGAAACTGAATTTATTAAGTATATCATTTCAGAAACCGGTGACTTTGATGCTATTATACCCATCCACCAAAATGGGAAAGAACCATTAATTGCATTATATCATAAAGATAGTTTGGCAGAAATGAAAAAAATGCTCGATCTGGGTAATTTCAAAATTCAAAATCTGCTTAACTTAATAAACACCAGATATGTCGATTCGCAGGATTTCGTTAAACGATTTCCCAAATTATTTCGTAATTTAAACCGCCCTGAAGACTTTTAAACTATTGTCATCAGAATATTGGTTCAAAAAATCTGCTCAATAAAATGGCAAAACTTAAGAAATTTGGAACATTTGGTGGTGTTTTTACACCTTCAATTCTTACTATTTTGGGTGTTATTATGTACCTGCGTTTTCCAACAATCATCGGTCAGGCAGGACTAATAAATACCATTGGAATTATTGTAATTGCGCATATCATTTCCATAACTACAAGTTTAAGTGTAGCTTCACTTTCAACCGACAAAACGGTAAAAACCGGCGGAACATATTTTATGATTTCCAGAAGTCTTGGGTTACCTATCGGAGGGACTTTGGGGCTGGCACTTTTTGTGGGCTTATCGTTTAGTGTTAGTCTTTATCTGATTGGTTTTGCCGAAAGCTTTCTCACTTACTGGAATCTTGATACTTCAATTAATTCGGTGCGAATTACAGGCACAATAATTTTAATAGCAGTTACTACCTTAACTTTTATAAGTACATCGCTGGCTATAAAATCGCAATATTTTATAATGGCAGCTATTTTTCTTTCATTACTTTCCATTTTTTTGGGTCACCACGAGTTTACTCCAAAAGAAATTCATTTAAAACCACTTGCCGATGCGGCTCCCTTTATGCTTCTGTTCGGGATTTTTTTTCCTGCCGTAACCGGATTTGAAGCCGGAGTTTCCATGTCAGGCGATCTGAAAAATGCAAAAAAATCTCTTCCCCTTGGTGCGATTGCAGCAGTTGGGGTAGGATTTGTGGTGTATTTAGGCCTGGCAATTTTTTATTCGCTTACTGTTGATGCCGAAGCGTTAATGAACGATCCTCAGATTCTTTTTAAAATATCGCTGGTTCCGGCACTTGTAATTATCGGAATTTGGGGAGCAACTTTATCATCAGCACTTGGTAGCATTTTGGGAGCCCCACGAATATTGCAGGCAATTGCCATGGATAAAATTGCGCCTAAAATTTTCGCCAGGGGAACCGGTAAAACCGAGGAACCCAGAAATGCATTATTACTTGCGTTTGTAATTGCCGAAGCGGGTATTCTTATCGGACAATTAGACGTAATTGCGCGTATTGTATCCATGTTTTTTATCACCACTTACGCATTTTTAAACCTTGCCTGTGCTATCGAAAGCTGGTCGAGCTCCGATTTCAGACCGGCATTTAAGATTCCACGGTTTGTAAGCATTTTAGGTGCAGGTTCGGCATTTATCGTTATGATTTTGCTTGATTTTATTGCATTGGCGGGTGCTGTTGTTGTGCTGGGCCTGGTTTTCTTTTTTTTAAGCCGAAAAGAATTGGTGCTTGAAACAGGAGATGCCTGGAGCAGTTTCTGGACCAATTTAGCAAAACGATCATTACTAAAACTTACAAGCGAAAAAACAAATAACCGAAATTGGCGACCAAATATCATCCTGTTCAGGGGAGGAAAACAGGAACGTTTGCATTTAATTGAATTGGGACTTGCTATGAGCGGCAAATTAGGCTCATTAACTGATTTCGAATTGATTATTGACGGAAGCACAAAAACTGATTTTGCCACAAAACAAAACAAAACAAAAAAGGAGAAGCATTATTTTAGCCGTCAAATTGTAAGCGATTCTCTGGAAAATGGCATTAAATCGGTAACAAATATTTATGGATTTAGTGGTTTTGAGCCAAACACAGTTATGATGGGCTGGAGTCATGATCCAAGATATGCCGGCTTTTTGGCAAATATTCTTACCGACCTGAAAAAGAAAAACATGAATGCCGTTTTTCTGGATTATGATAAGAACAAAGGGTTTGGGAAAAAAGAAAACATTGATATCTGGTGGAACGGCAAAGGCCGCCATTTAAGTTTTGCGTTAAACTTAATTCGGTTTACACTTGCTGATGCTGAATGGAGGGATGCCAATTTACGAATCCTGATTATCAACTCTGACAACAAAATAACCGACAAACTTTACAGGAATACAACAACACTGCTGGAAGAAAAAAGAATAATTGCCGAAGTAAAAATAATCAGTGACGATTTTGGTACCCGAAACAAAGAAATGATAATAAACAGTGAATCTGCAGAAGCTGACCTGGTTATTCTGGGTATTTCTCAAAATACAGGTTCCTATACTTCAAAATACATAAAATCTATCGACCAAATAAGTAAGCTACCCGCAAGCATATTAATTTTAAGCCCGTCTGATGAGTTTGAAGAAATCAATATTATTGGGTTAGCCGGAAAACCGGCAACCATTAAAACAAGTGAAAAAGAAGTCGGACTTTCCCCGATACCTTTTATCGAAAATAAACTGTTAAAATTAAGAATCGAAAAACTGGACGAAGACCTTCTTTCGCTGGTTAACGAAGCAATTGAAGCAACGATTGTTGAAGGAGTAAGCACGCAAACGGAACTTTTGAAAAATTTCAGGGAGTTTTTTGAGTTCAATATTAAAAACACCGAAAATGCCTTGAAAAACCAGAAAGGAACACAATTATCAAAATCGCTAACAAAAAACCATCAGATTTTTTTGGCATTTGCAACACAATTTTTCACAAAACCAACCGAACAAGCTTTCATCGGAATAAAAGGTAGTTTAGAAAGTGGGATTGCTGCTTTCAAAACAAAATCAGGAAATTTCATATTCGAATCACCTGAAACAATCCTGATAACCGTGGTCAGTGAAAATGCAAAAAAGGAAAAGGATATTTCTGTTCCTTTCAGAAAAGTAGTAATGAATTTAGTTTACGAAACAGCGTTTACCAAATTGTTTGGGCACTTAAAGTCGTTTGAAGAAAATACCACAGTGTTTTACAGTGAACTGAAAAACATTACACTAAAAATCAATGACATATATGAAAAAAGAAAAACAAACCAATCTAACATAACAAACAGCCTGCAAGAATGGAAACAGGATATTTTGAGTGATTTTGAATCGCTGGAAAAACTGTTGTTTTATGAAATTTCAAAAAGTAAGTCAGAGATATTCAACGCAATAAGAAATAATGTAATTGAAATTAGCACCGAACTTTCTCACTTTGATTCCCTTAAAAAAATCAAAAAAAGACTGAAATCAAAAGATACTTTGACAGGCGAATATCTGGAAACTTTTCCTGAAGATTGGGAAATTAACGCCCGGATTTTAAACAATGCAACGTTACTCGATTGCCGGATTTTATCGGAACAAAAAATCATTTATGAAATAATTCAGAATTTCACCGAAAAGGTAGTTTCTCTTGTATCTGAAAATGTGATTACTCCCATTAATACAATTTTAGATAATATAGAACTTAGCAAACAATCAGGAACTTCAGAAATTAAAAATGTAGTTTTCACTGATAATTCGGGTGTGAGACAAATGTTTGAGGATATTTTCCTGAGAATTTCGGAAATACTCGAACGCCTGCCTGCCGAAATTGAAATAGCTGAGCTTACCTTTTCTTCAGATGAAGCAAAAAATATTTCGGGAATTTCTGCTCCGGTTATTGTAGAACCTCAAAAAATTGCCAGGTTTTATTTCGATACACGATTTTACGATCCGATTTACAGGGAATTGGAACAATTGGATAAACTGGTTCAGCAATCAATTGTTGAAAACCGGGAAGCTCAAAGTTTACTGAAATTCAGACTGGAGAATGAAAAACGCGATTCGCAAAATACAGCTATCTCAGAAAATACGTTGATCGATTTTCTCAATTCGCTTCAAAAGCAGGTTTCAATTGAAAAAAACAGATTGACAGAAGCTGAAAATCACCTGAAATTTAAGACGGAAGAAACCTTAAAAAATGCCATTTCGCCGTTATATTCACACGCAATAATCGAATCGCAACGAAAAATTTCAACACTTTTACGCGAGCGGCAGGGTAGAAAATTCGGCATTTTATTTACCCGAATCAGTCAAACGATAAAAGAAAAAACAAATGTATTGGCAGTTAACCTGCTCTACAGTTCGAGCGGCGGAGTGATTCAGGCAAAAAAATTCCTGAACAAAAATAAAGACGCAAATGCTGGCATAAACCAGATTCTTGATATTGCAGAGAATGAAATGCCCAATCAAAAAGTGCTTTCGCAGATACCCGTTTTTTACAGCACTTTATTCAACAGCAAATCATTGATCAATGATGATTTTTGGGTGTCAATGAAAGAAGAAACTGTGATGATAAAAACCGCTATTCAACGTCATAAAAACGGGCT
>DAOPKR010000036.1:8427-10687 GCA_035391305.1 Draconibacterium sp. | reverse complement strand
GTGGATTTAATCCGGATTTTTGGAAGAAAAGTGTTTTTTCTGATCAACACAAATACTTTTTCTTTTAAACAAATCAATAAGGTTTTTCAAATAGAAGCAAATTTTCTGTCGGTGGTGGAATGCAATCCATTTGATGCAAAACAACTGCAACTATTGATTCAAAGCCGGCACAAAACCAGCGGGTTGACATATTATTACAATAACGTACCCGAACAATCCATCTCCGGACTAAAAACGGCTTCGCTGTTTAATAACTATTTTAATTATTCTCAGGGAGTTCCGGGTGTGGCATTAAATGCATGGATAAGTAATATCACAAAAGTTGACAAACAGGAAATTCATATTACACAACCCAAATTACCAAATTACCGGATTTTAAATAATGTCAATCCCGACTGGTTAATAACTGTTGCCCTGTTTATTCAGCACAAAAATATTACAGTGAAAAAATTATCAAGAATTATGGGAATTCCGGATATTGAGGCAGAAGATTTGATTTACAACCTTTCAAATGCCCGAATAACAGAAGCCAGAGATAAAGGAGTTTATTCGCTGGAAAAACATTTGGAGCCGTTTTTTGTAAAAGTACTTGTCGATAAAGGGATCATTTAAAAATCAATTTATGTATTTCAGAATTTTGTTATTGAGTATTGCAATCCTACTGATTTTTAGAATCTTATCTTATCTGCAAAAAAATCTGCCCCTTACTAAAAAAATCAAACATTACTCAGGTTTTATCCTTCCGGTAATCGAAATAATTTCCTGGCTGGGATTTCTGATTTGGTGCCTGCACCTGGTTTACGAAGCAGAAGCTTTTCCAACGCTGATATTTCTGGGTGTTATAATTGTGCTGCTTCTTGCCCCGGTTTGGTTTTTAATGCGCGACTTTTTACACGGTTTAATTCTTAAAATTCAACGAAAAATTGAAATCGACAGCAAAATTGAAATTGGTGGGCTAAAGGGCAAAATAGTAAAAACCGATTATTTTACTTTTGATATCAAAACCGAAGATGGGAATATAAAAACCATTCCGTTTAATAAAATAAGGGCCGAAATAATTTCAAAAAATTCGGCAAATAACAATCTCGAAAGACAGGAATTATTATTCCAAATTCATTCGGAGCAGGATATAAAACAAATACTTGAAGGCTTAAAAACCACTTTAATAAATGCACCATGGGTAGCAGCAACACAGGAGCCTTCGTTAAAAGTAACCAGCAATAATTCTGGCCTTTACTTAATTGAAACAGTTTTTTATACGCTCAAAAAAGAACATGTATCAAGAATTGATGCTTATGTAAAAACCAATTTTATTGCAAAAATCAGTTGAATTTTAATTTCACAGAAAGTAGCAAATTCAGTAAACAGGGCGCAATTAGGGGTGAACATATAAATCATCTCCAGCCATTCGTTCCGGCTCAGAATCATTCGGAATTAAGAAACAAAAGCAACAGAGAATACGACTCTGAATCGCAATTTTCTTATTAAAAATCACATTGTAATGAAATTATTTGGAATGAATATAAATTTCTGTAAAATCGTTATTTAAATTGCATAAAAACTATTTTATAAAATTTTGATATAAAATCAATTAACAGTCCTAATATAACACTTTTTTAATCATTTGTCCGATTAAATTTCAGACCTCCACAAATATCTATTTTATCATATATATCGATATGAAGATTTCTGTATGTTTGTGAAAAGATATTGAAATTATGTCGAAATCAAGACGCGATTTTATAAAAATCTCCACCCTGAGCGCTGCTGGTCTGGCAGTTAGCGCAAAGTACCTGCATTCTGCGATTCCTTCATTTTCTTCGGTTCAAAAAATAAATACTGATGGAATTAACCTGGATCGCACACCAACCTATTGTGAAGTTTGCTTCTGGAAATGTGCGGGCTGGGTGCATAAAAACGAAGATGGTTCAATCAAAAAAGTAGTCGGGAACGATGATGACACCAATTGTAACGGGCGATTTTGCCCGCGCGGAACCGGTGGAATTGGAATGTACTATGATGAAGACCGGTTAAAAACGCCATTAATGCGGGTGATTGGTGCCGATGGGAAACAAACTTACAAAGAAGTATCGTGGGATGAAGCTTTTGATTTTATTGCTGACAGAATGCAAAAAATCAAGGTTGAACACGGCCCCGAATGTACAGCCCTGTTTACACATGGTTCCGGAGGTCACTACTGGGGCACACTTTTAAAAGCATTCGGTTCAACAAATATTGCAGCTCCTTCGTATGCACAATG
>DAOPKR010000036.1:7193-8327 GCA_035391305.1 Draconibacterium sp. | reverse complement strand
TGGCTACCCATAAAACCGGCTACCGATATTGCTTTATTGCTCACCTGGATTCATGAAATCATCAATAACGAGTGGTACGATAAAGAATATGTTGAAAAATACACTTATGGTTTTGATCAGCTAAAAGCCTATGTTCAACCATTTACACCAGAATGGGCATACGGTATAACAACAATAAAACCTGACCAAATAAGGGAAACAGCCAAAGAAATGGCAAATGCTGCACCGGCCGTAATTATTCATCCCGGACGCCATGTAACCTGGTATGGAGATGATACTCAGCGATTACGGGCTGTAGCTATTTTAAATGCCTTGCTTGGTTCATGGGGGCGCCGTGGCGGTTATTTTATCCCCGAAAAACTGGAAGTTCCGGAATATCCGCATCCACCGTTTCCAAAACCAACCCGCGACTGGCGACTGGCAATGAAAGGTAAATACAATCTTGCTGACCTGGCTCTGGCTAACGGTGTTTGCGATGCTACAATTCCAACACCCGATCTTGACTGTAATATAAAAGGCTGGATTGTAAACGGCACAAACCTGATAATGACCCTGCCCGATAAAAAGAAAACGATTGAAGCACTGAATAACCTCGAATTACTTGTGGTTATTGATACAATGCCAATGGAAATTACTGGCTACGCTGACATTGTTTTGCCTGAATGTACTTATTTGGAGCGCTGGGACGATTTACGTGTTGTTCATGGAAGGATTCCGAACATTGCACTGAGAATGCCTGCTGCCGAACCAAAATATAATACAAAACCTGCCTACTGGATGGCAAAAGAACTTTCCAAAAAAATGGGACTTGAGGAATATTTTGCATGGAATACTTTTGAAGATTTGCTGGAATGGCAGTTGAAACAAGTTGGGTCGTCGCTTGAAGAGATGAAACGTATCGGTGTGAAAAACTTTCCGCGTACCTACGATGATTTATATTTTAAGCCGGGCGAAGAAATTAACTTCAATACAAACACCGGCAAAATTGAATTGTATTCAACAGCATTTCAGGAGGAAGGCTTCGATCCGTTACCAGTGTACACGCCCCACATGGAACCACCTGCAGGTTTTTATCATTTAAATTATGGCCGGGCGCCAATGCACACTTTCAGCCGCACTGCAAACAACCCGAAT
>DAOPKR010000036.1:5906-7093 GCA_035391305.1 Draconibacterium sp. | reverse complement strand
GATTGCGTTGTAGCATGCCAAACCGAAAACAATGTACCAATTGGATACTGCCGCGACTGGATTGTGGAAGTTACCGATGGAACTTATCCGCAACTGGAAATTGAAATCCGCTCCGAGCGCTGTAACCACTGCGATAATTCGCCTTGCGTGCGTTGCTGTCCAACCGGTGCAAGTCATTATGAAGACGGGGGAATTGTGCTTGTTACACATAACGATTGTATTGGTTGCGGAGCCTGCATTTCAAGCTGTCCGTATGATGCGAGGTATTCACATCCTGATGGTTATGTCGATAAATGTACCTTTTGCATGCACCGTGTAAAAAAAGGTGAGCAGCCCGCCTGTGTTGCAGTTTGCCCAACAAAGTGCATGTATTTTGGCGATCTCGACAATCCCAACAGCGAAGTTTCGCAAGTGCTTAAAAAACGCAAACACAAAACTTTAATTCCCGAAGCCGGAACAAAACCACACGTATATTATCTGATTTGAGAACAACTTTGAACCCGAAACTTTGAACTTTTGGTTATGAGAGAAGAAATAATAACATCAGGAAGATTAAATCCGCACATTGACCCGCACCTTGAGATTTGGCACTGGCACATTCCCCTTTATTTATTTTTGGGTGGACTGGCAGCGGGAATCATGTTTTTTGCCAGTTTATACACTATTCTGGGAAAAGAAAACAAATACAGCGGGGCTGTCCGCAGAGCGCCAGTTATTGTACCTTTTTTGCTTATTATTGGATTAACTGCCCTGTTTTTCGATTTAAAACACAAATTATATTTCTGGCAGCTCTACACGGTTATTCGTATTCAATCGCCAATGTCATGGGGAGCCTGGACTTTAATGGCAATTACACCGCTTTCAATGGTTTGGGCGGCTATTCATATTCGTGAATTTTTTCCGAACTGGGATTGGAAATTCTCCATTTTAAAGGAAATTGAAAAGTTCGCAATAAAATACAAAAAGTATCTGGCATGGATAATCCTGTATTTTTCAGTGATTCTTGGTATCTACACCGGGATTTTGTTTTCGGCATTTAACGCCCGTCCGCTTTGGAATACTTCTATTTTAGGGCCACTGTTTTTAACTTCGGGTTTATCTGCCGGTGCCGCTGTAATTATTCTGTTTTCGAAACGGCCAAAAGAAAGAATAAATTTTGCCAAAATCGATATCATGCTTATTGGCAT
>DAOPKR010000036.1:0-5806 GCA_035391305.1 Draconibacterium sp. | reverse complement strand
CACTGCTGGGGTTGGTTTTGGTAGCTGCATTCTGGGTTTCAGGAAGAGGACTGGGTGCAAGTGGTGCTTCAAAAAGTGCAATTGTTGCGGTGGTAAAAACTGTGTCGCCAGCACATGCTGAAAACACTGCTTTTTACAAAGATTATTTGTCGAATCATCCGCATCCATTGAAAGAATGGCTTGTATTTCAGATGCTGGGAGTAATTGTTGGTGGATTTATTTCGGGCGCTATTGCCGGAAGGTTAAAATTTAAAGTTGAAAAATCGCCAAAAATCACAAATAAAACCCGGATAATTTTTGCAGTAATCGGGGGAATACTTTTTGGTTTTGGCTCGCAACTGGGCCGGGGTTGTACAAGCGGATCGGCACTAACCGGAATGGCGGTACTTTCGCTAAGCGGTTTTTTATCAATGGCAGCAATCTTCGGAACTGCATTTGCACTGGCATATTTTGCCCGCAAACTTTGGATATAGCAGTTCAGAGATCAGAGTTCAAAGTTTAGAGTTTAGAGTATAAAGTATCAAATAAAAAGAATTTTAGTATTCATGCATTTAAGCATTCACGCATTAATCATTCAGTAAATCAGTAATAACATGGGACCACTAATAGTTTACGAAATAATTTCAGAAAATACCAACTTATTTTTGGCGTTTATCATCGGAATCGGGTTTGGTTTTGTACTCGAATCCAATGGATTTTCATCGAGCCGGCGCCTGGCAGGTATGTTTTACGGTTATGACACAACTGTATTAAAAGTTTTTTTCACCGCAGCAATTGTCGGCGCTCTCGGGCTTTTGTTTTTAAGCCTGTTTCATTGGATCGACCTGAGTTATATTTATATCAATCCAACATACCTTTGGTCAACTTTGGGTGGCGGGGTAATTATGGGCGCTGGTTTTATACTGGGCGGTTATTGCCCCGGAACTTCATTTTGCGCTGCTTCAATTGGCAAAATTGATGCACTGGCATTTATCGGCGGAATGTTTATCGGAATCATCATATTTACCGAAGGATTTCCTGTATGGGAAAGCTTTTACAATGCGAAGTTTCTCGGCTCACCAATATTAAGCGATATGCTGGGAACATCGCGCGGTGTTCTTACATTTCTAATCATAATCATTGCACTCGGAATGTTTTGGGTTGGTGAGTGGTCGGAGAAAAAATTTGCCCGCGATGATTATAAATTGAACCAGAAATGAAACTGGATGCTGGTTGCTGGATACTGGTTACTGGTTACTGGAGGCTTGATAATAAATACTTTATACTAATTACTTTGTACTAAATACTTAATACTACAAATATGACTGGAAGATCAATATTAGGAGCAATTATTATCCCGCTGGGGTTGATAATTGCAGCTGTACCCGAAAACACAACCAGGCAATACAAATTAACTGCCGGGCAGCTTTTGGAAGAAGTAAAAAGCGGTACGCAATACATGCAACCCACAGAAGTTGCCGACATGATTATCTCGAAAGATCCAACGCTGCAATTAATTGACGTGAGAAATGCTGACGAATTCGAGAAGTTCAGTTTGCCAAACGCAATTAATATTCCACTGGTCGATATTTTAAATCCGGAGTGGGAAGATTATATCAATCAGGACGTAAAACTAAATGTGTTTTACTCGAACAGTTCAAATGATGCCAACCAGGCATGGATGCTTGCGCGGCAACTGGGGTATAAAAACAACTACGTTTTACAGGGTGGCGTAAATTACTGGGCCGAAACAATTATGAACCCTGAAGCCCCTGCAACTACAAGTCCCAACGAAGAAATAGCAAAATATAACTTACAAAAAGGGGCAGGAATGGCTTTGGGTGGAGCTGCAGAAACTACCCAAAATATTCCTGCGGTAAGTGGCACTCAACCACCTATACAAAAGAAAGAAAAGAAGAAAAAAGTTGCTGGTGGGTGTTAAACTGAAAAA
Source organism: Draconibacterium sp. (assembly GCA_035391305.1). Classification (GTDB taxonomy): domain Bacteria; phylum Bacteroidota; class Bacteroidia; order Bacteroidales; family Prolixibacteraceae; genus Draconibacterium. The sequence goes on along the minus strand of DAOPKR010000036.1, from coordinate 3,876 downwards.
AGAAACTTTTTTAAAAATCCTGAAGAATACCAACTTCAGGATTTTTTTATGCAGCTAACTTCAGTTTTTCACTCTGTAAAAACTATTTTTACAACTCAAACTAAAAAAAAACGCATGTCGAAAATATTGGTTATCGATGATGAAAGAAGTATCCGCAACACTTTAAAAGATATTCTTGAATATGAAAAATACTCGGTTGACTTGGCGGAAGACGGGATTAAAGGGATTGAAAAAATAAAAGGAAACGGGTTCGACGTTGTTCTTTGCGATATTAAAATGCCCGGAATGGATGGCATTGAAGTGTTGGAACAGCTTGTTCAGATTTCACCTGACACACCGGTTGTAATGATCTCGGGCCATGGAAATATTGATACTGCAGTTGAATCAATTAAAAAGGGCGCTTTCGATTATATTGAAAAACCACTGGATTTGAACCGCCTGCTGATTACAATCCGCAATGCGATGGACAAATCAAATTTGGTTACCGAAACCAAAATCCTTAAAAAGAAAGTAAATAAAAAATATGAGATTGTAGGCGAATCGAAAGCCCTGAAATCGATTGTTGACATGGCCGACCGCGTTGCCAAAACCGATGCAAGAGTGCTGATTACAGGTGGAAACGGGAGCGGAAAAGAGTTGGTTGCCCGCCGTATTCACGACCAAAGCAACCGTTCTTCGGGTCCGTTTATTGAGGTAAATTGTGCTGCAATACCTTCTGAACTGATTGAAAGCGAATTGTTCGGCCACGAAAAAGGTGCGTTTACTTCGGCTGTAAAACAACACATCGGGAAATTTGAACAGGCAAACGGCGGAACATTATTTCTTGATGAAATTGGTGATATGAGTCATTCAGCGCAGGCAAAAGTTTTGCGTGTTTTGCAGGAAAGTATCATTAGCCGTGTTGGTGGCGACAAGCATATAAAAGTTGACGTTCGGGTTGTGGCGGCAACAAACAAAAACCTTTCAGCAGAAATTGCCGAAAATAACTTCAGGGAAGATTTGTACCACCGGCTGAGTGTGATTCTAATCCATGTCCCTGCACTAAACGACCGTTTGGAAGACATTCCGCTTTTGGCCAACCATTTTTTACAGCTTATTTGCGACGAATACGGTATGCCGGTAAAATCAATTTCAGAAGATGCAATTGCCGAGTTGCAGAAAATAACCTGGACAGGAAATATCCGCGAGTTCAGGAATGTAATTGAAAGGCTGATTATTTTATGCGACCAGAATATTACCGCCGATGACGTTTTGAAATTTGCTGCTCCACTGAAATAAAAACCATAGTTACAATAAAAATTACCACAGATTAAGCTGATTTACACAGATTAACATTCCCTGTTTTTAATCTGTACCAATCTGTGAAATCCGTGGTGAAAACTACAAATACAGGTTTTTTTCCACCTCGCAAAAACATCTTTTAGTTTTTGTTGTTGAATAAACTGTAAAACATTTTAACAAAGAAATTAATAGAAACAGGCCTCTGATTGCGGAATTTTAATTTGTCATGGTGTATTATTAATATTTTCCAAAGGAAAATACTTTCTTCCGTTTTCAGGGGCTTTTTCTTTCAATTTAATCCAGCAAAAATTTTCAGAATTTTACCTTAAGCAGGTAAAAAATGGCATTCAGCAGAATGTAAAGGAAAATAATAAATGCCAAGCCGTAAATGTTAAATATAATCAGTATTACTAGCGACAAACCAAGGAAAAGGTAACGATACCAGTTCTCACCAAAACGCAGTGATTTTGGTTTCATCGAAAACATGGGCATGGTTAATACCATCATCCCCGACATAAAAATGCCAAGAATAACGAGGTTTTTTGTTGTGTAAACCAATGGCAGGAATTCGGCATATTTCGGTGATTGGAGCATTAATCCCATTGCTGCCCAAAACAATCCGTTGGCAGGAATTGGCAAACCTCGAAAGAAATTTTCATTGCTCGTGTTTGTGTTAAACCGTGCCAGCCTGATTGCACCAAAAACAGGTAAAAGGAAGGCCGAAAAAAGTATCAGCCACTCAAACCACTTCCCGCTGATTTCGTGGATTGGTTGGTTTTTGCCGAAAAGTGAGAATTCGAGTAAGGTAAAAAGAATAGCGCCCGGTGCAACACCAAACGAAACAACATCAGCAAGTGAATCGAGCTCTTTCCCTATTTCAGAATAAGCTTTTAATGCACGCGCCACAAAACCATCGAGAAAGTCGAAAACAGCCGCGGCACAAATAAAAATGGCAGCCCATACCAAATGCCCGTCGATGGCAAAAATAATAGCCACCGAACCCGAAACAAGGTTCATTAAGGTTATAAAATTTGGTATCTGACTGATAATTTTTTTCAAAACAAAGAATTTAGATTGTAGCTAAAATTGTTTTTCCACCAACCGGATTAACACCCAGTTCAACCGCAACTTTTGCATCAAGCGGCAAAAAAACATCGACACGTGAACCAAACCTGATAAAACCGTATTCGGCGCCCTGTTCAATAAAATCGCCGGGTTTTTTATAGTTGCAAATGCGGCGGGCGACAGTTCCGGCAATTTGCCGCGATAAAACTTCGGTTCCGCTTTTTGTTTTGAAAACTGTTGAACAGCGTTCATTCAGATGCGATGATTTTTCGACAAACGCCGGATAATAAGCTCCCCGGTGATGCTTTATAAAAGTAATTTCACCTCCAATTGGCGCACGGTTTTGGTGCACATTCAGCGGCGACATAAAAATTGAGATTTGTATGCGCTTGTCTTTAAAATATTCCTCTTCCAAAACTTCCTTAATTTCAACAATTTTACCATCGGCGGGAGCAAGAACATGCTTGTCATCCTGCATAATCACGCGTTTCGGGACCCTGAAAAAATAAACTACCAATGCAGCCAGCACCAGCGAAGCCGCCATCAGAAAATAAAAAATCAGGTAGTCCTGTAAAAAAATATAAATGATTACATCTAAAACTGCAATCGCAAAAAATGCAATGGGAATTATTTTTATCCCTTCCTTATGTATCTTCATCTTCTAAATATTTCCAAATAAAGTAATCCAAACAAAAATTACGGGGGCGGCAAAAAGTACTGTGTCAAAGCGGTCGAGCAAACCGCCATGGCCCGGCAATATATTTCCTGAGTCTTTAACTCCGGCTTCGCGCTTCAGTTTCGATTCGAAAAAATCGCCCGAAGTACCAAAAGTTACAATCAGCAATGCAATTATCACCCAGTTTACTAAACTGAGTTCCTGAAATATGAGCGCATTAACAATTGCCATAATAACAGCAAAAACTGCCCCTCCTATTAATCCTTCCCACGATTTTTTTGGTGAAATCCAAACACAAATTTTGTGTTTCCCGAACAACGATCCAAAAACATAAGCCATCGAATCGTACATCCAGATAATTAAAAATATTCCGGTTAAAATCCAGGGATAAAATTCTGTATCAACCGAAATACCGGGGAATATTATAAAACTCAGCAAACTGTATGGCAGCGCAATATAGATAATGCCTGCAATGGTTATCATGCTGTTTTTAAACCCGTTTTTTCGTTTATCAAACAAATCGGGAATTAATGTAAACAGCGGTATCAATATCGACAGGAAAATAAACCTGTATGGTATAACATGACTGGCGGCGAGAAAGAAAACAATAAATAGCAGGAAACCGCTTATCAGTCCTATCTTTATGGAGGGTTCATAGCCAATATTTTCACTGATTTTATAGAATTCGAAAAGCGTAAACAGCAGGAAAAATGTGAAAACTATTGCAAAAACATACTGGTGAATAATTATTCCAGCAAGCATTATTGCTGCGAAGGCGAGTCCGGTTAAACTTCTTTGTACAAGTACTTTCAATTTTTCAGGTTTTTTATTCTATCCTGTCCCTTTTTTTCAAT